>CAXRBC010000148.1:0-2873 GCA_964228515.1 Ilumatobacteraceae bacterium | reverse complement strand
CCATCAGCGCAGCGGGCAGGAGGTCGGCGGTGCCGTGCGTGGCGAACGCCGCGATCATCGGGTGGCTGATGATCAGCGCCGCCCACCACCCAACCATCGAGCGGCCGTCCCGCCCATGGCGTCGGTACCAGATCCATCCGGATGCGAGGAGCACGACGCCACCCAACATCGAGGGCAGGCGCGCGATCCATGGTGCCGAGGAGACACCGACCACGCGGTAGATCAACGACAAGAGGATCGAGTACCCGAGCGGATTGGCCTGCGTGGCGAAGTACGCATCCATCAAGCCCGGTGACGGATCGCCGGCCAACGCGCGGGCCGCGAGATGGAAGGGATACTCGAGGTTCACGTACCCCGCGTTGAGCCACGGCACGTAACACGCAACCATGACCCCGACTGCGAGGAGAAGCGGTCGATGCTCGCGCAACGACGCGCGAAGGGTGATCACGCGGCTACCTGGAGCGGACGACGGGATTCGAACCCGCGACCCTCACCTTGGCAAGGTGATGCTCTACCAACTGAGCCACGTCCGCGTCTTAGGGATTGGAGTCTAACAGTCGCTCGGCCGGGTCCACCAGCGCGCGCGGCGCAGCGGACGGGGCCGCGAGGCGCACCACGCCCGCGAGCGACGTGAGCACCACCGCCCCGCCGATCGCCTGCACCACCGTCACCCCTTGGTCGTAGAACACCCACGCGAGGACGCCAGAGATCACCGGCCCGAGCAGCAGCACGAGCGCGGACACGGTCGCGTCCACGTGGCGCTGGGCCCACACCATGAGGCCGTGACCGGTGGTGCCGGGGACCACGATCATGGTCGCGATCAGCAGCACGTCGCGCGCCGAGAGCGCGAGCAGGTCGTCAGAGGTGGCGAGCGCCCACGGCACCGTCACGAGCAATTGGCACACGGCGACGCTGCCGAGGAACGACCACGTGTCGACCGCGTCGATCGCGGTGCGGATGCGTTTGGACACCAGGAAGTAGACGGTCCACGACGCGGCGTTGAGGAGCGCCAGCAGATCGCCCCGCAGCGTGGCGCCGCCCGTGCCCCCCGCGCCCAGCACGATGAGCGCGACGCCCGCGAACGACCCGACGGCACACGCGTACTGGACGCCCCGCACGCGCTCCCCCAGCACGCGCGGGGCGAGGAACAGCGTGAAGGCCGACGCCACGTTGCCGATCAGCGTCGCATTGGCCACCGAGGTCGTCATGAACGCCGTGAAGCCGGAGACCGTGGAGACGCCGAAGAAGACCCCGGGGATCAGCGCCGCCCGCAGCGACGCCGGGGTGATCCGTCCGCCGCGCCACCGCGCCACCGCCCAGAGCACCGGCGGCCAGGCGAGCGTGCGCCAGAAGATCGTCGAGTTGATCGACACGTCGACCGCCTTGGTCATGATCGGGCCGGCTCCCCACGCGAAGACGGCGATGAGCACCGCGAGCACCGGGACGGCGGCGAGCCGTCGGCGGGCGGTGTCGAGTGGCGTCACGGCCGATCCGACCGGGCCGCGGGACGCGCCGCCCCCACCCGGACCCTCACCCCTGCGCGGGGCGCTCGCGGGTGTCGATCCGCAGCACGACCACGCCGTCCTCGACCGAGATCGCGGCGTCGCCGATCATCGCGAAGTCCATGAAGTCCGTCTGCGCCTGCGCGATGAAGGCCTGGCGCTCCTCGCCCGCGACCGGCGGGAGCGGCCGCTTGCGCACCGCGGTGGCGCGCTCGCGGAAGCGGCGCACCATCGCCTCGGGATCGAATGCGTCCGCCACGTCCCGAAGTTACCGCGGCTCGGCGGCGGGCCCGAGCACCGACTCCGGCCGCGCGCGCACCTCGTCGAGCATGCGCTTGCGCGTCGCGTCGTCGGCCTGCGCGAACGCGCGGTCCCCCATGACCTCGAGCGGCGCGAGCACGGGCGACTCCGGCTCGCTCGCGCGCCAGGTCCACCACGTGAGGGCGCCGAGCGCGAGGCCGACGGCGATCATGCCCGCCGCGACGAGCGTCACCTCCGCGATCGCGAACGTCACGGGCACGACGGTACCCGTCATGCAGACCGCGCGAGGAACTCCCGCACCGGCTCGCCGACCTGGTCGAGGTTGATGAGGAACGCGTCGTGGCCGTGCGGGGAGTCCACCTCCGCGTACTCGCACGTGCCGCCGCCCCGCAGGATGAGGTCGCGGATCTGACGCTGCTGGTAGTTGGGATACAGGATGTCGCTCGAGATCCCGACGCTGAGGGTCGGCGCAGAGATGCGCGCCATCGCTGCCTCGAGCCCGCCGCGCCCGCGGGCCACGTCGTGCAGGTCCATCGCCTTGCCGATGACCAGGTAGCTGTTGGCGTCGAAGCGCCGGATCAGTCGGTCGCCGTGGTGGTCGAGGTAGTGCTCGACCTCGAAGCGATCCCACAGTCCCAGCCCGCCGTCCGGCGTCGCGGGATCGGCGAGCTCGCGCCCGAAGCGGTCGGTGAACACGTTGTCGCTGCGGAAGGTCACCTGCGCCACCATCCGCGCGATCGCGAGCCCCTGCCACGGCCCCTCGCCCGGGGCCGCGTCGTAGTAGTCGCCGCCGCGCCACCGCGGGTCGAGCCGGATCGCGCGCCGCCCGATGGCGCCCCACGCGATCTGCTGCGCCGTCGATTGCGCGCACGTGGCGATCGGCACGAGGGCCCGCACGCGCGACGGATACATGATCCCCCACTCGAGCACCTGCATCCCGCCCATCGAGCCGCCGACGACCGCGTGCCAGACGCGCACCCCGAGCTCGTCGGCGAGCCGCGCCTGCGCGCGCACCATGTCGCGCACCGTGATCACCGGGAAGCGCGAGCCGTACGGCCGCCCGTCGTCGGGGTGCGGCGACGCGGGACCCGTCGAGCCCTGGCAGCCGCC
>CAXRBC010000147.1:0-4583 GCA_964228515.1 Ilumatobacteraceae bacterium | reverse complement strand
CGCATCGCCTCGGGGGCGATGCTCGGCCCCGACACCAAGGTCGTCCTGCAGCTGCTCGAGGTGACGCCGGCCCTCGGCGCGCTGGGCGGTGTGCGCATGGAGCTGGACGACTGCGCCTTCCCCCTGCTCGAGGACGTGATCGCGACCGACGACCCTCGCGTGGCCTTCGCCGACGCCGACGTCGCGCTGCTGGTCGGCGCGATGCCGCGCAAGGACGGCATGGAGCGCGGCGACCTGCTCTCGGCCAACGGCGGGATCTTCAAGCCGCAGGGTGAGGCGCTCGGCGACGTGGCGTCGCGCGACGTGAGGGTGCTCGTGGTCGGCAACCCCGCCAACACCAACGCGCTGATCGCGATGCGTCACGCCAAGGGGCTCGGGCCGCGCAACTTCACCGCGATGACGCGCCTCGACCACAACCGCGCCGTGTCGCAGCTGGCGGCCAAGGTGCGTCGACCCGTCGCCAGCGTGACGCGGATGACGATCTGGGGCAACCACTCGGCCCTCCAGTACCCCGACATCGCGCACTGCCTCGTGGACGGTCGTCCCGCGCCCGAGGTGGTCGCGGACGATGCGTGGGTGCGGGAGACGTTCGTCCCCACGGTGGCCAAGCGCGGGGCGGCGGTGATCAAGGCCCGCGGCAGCTCGTCGGCCGCCTCGGCGGCCAACGCGGCGATCGACCACGTCCGCTCCTGGGTGCGCGGGACCCCGGAGGGGGACTGGGTCTCGATGGCGGTGCCGTCGGACGGCTCGTATGGCGTCCCCGAGGGACTGGTGTCGTCCTTCCCGTGCACGTGCTCCGGCGGCGAGTGGCGGGTGGTCCAGGGCCTCTCGATCGACGACCACGCGCGCGGTCGGATCGACGCCTCGGTCGGCGAACTCGCGGACGAGCGCGACGCGGTGCGGGGTCTCGGGCTGATCTAGGTCGGGCCCGCGCGCGGCGCGCGCGTCAGGCGAAGTCGGTGCGGGCGTTGACCGCGTCGAAGGCGGCGTCCAGCGCGGCGAAGAGCGGCGCCGCGTCGATGAGCCGCTGGTGGTCGCCGGAGAAGCGGATCCGCCCCGAGACGAACGCCTCCTGCGCCGCGAGCGCACCCGTCGCGACCGCGACGGCCGTCCCCCAATCCTGGGTGAAGCTGACGTCCGCATCGTGCGCGTCGCCCGCGGCCACGACGACGCGCCCGTCGCGCGTCGTCAGGTGGTAGCGGACCTCGCCGTGCGGGGTGTCCGTGACGGTCTGCGAGAGCGTGATGCGGTGGTGCGGCGCGAGCCCCGCCGCGACGGGGTCGGCCGCCGCCGCGGCGGCGAGGGCCGCGAGCCAGTCGCCGCCGAGGGAGCGCAGCTCAGGCCGCCGTCATCGACGGCGCGCGACGCCGCGAGACGGCGATGGACGCCACGAGCACCGCGAGCGACGCGCCCGCGATCGCGTAGCGGGCCGCGTCGTTGTCCCGCAGGTTGATCACCGCGGGGAGGATCAGCAGCGAGACCAGGTTCATCACCTTGATCAAGGGGTTGAGCGCCGGTCCGGCAGTGTCCTTGAAGGGGTCGCCGACGGTGTCGCCGATGACCGCGGCCTTGTGGGGGTCGGAGCCCTTGCCGCCGTGGTGACCGTCCTCGATGTACTTCTTGGAGTTGTCCCAGGCGCCGCCCGCGTTGGACAGGTAGTTGGCCATCAGCTGGCCGGTGAGGATCACCGCGGCGAGGAACGCGCCGAGCGCGAAGTAGTTGATGCCGAAGCCGATGATGACCGGCGTGAGCACCGCGAGGAGCGCGGGCGTCGTGAGCTCCCGCAGCGAGGCGGCCGTGCAGATGTCGATCACGGGGCCGTAGTCGGGCTTCTTGGTCCCCGCCATGATGCCGCCGTCCTTGAACTGCTTGCGGACCTCCTGCACGACGACGCCGGCGGAGCGACCGACCGCGCGGATCGCGAGGGCGGAGAACATGAAGGCCACCGAGCCGCCGATGAGCAGGCCGATGAAGGGCGAGACGTCCGCCACGTTGATCTGCGTGCGCAGGTCGGAGAAGATCGCGTCGCCCTTGATGCCGTCCTTGGCGAAACCGAGCTCGCCGGCGATCGTCTCGATGTACGAGGCGAAGAGGGCGACGGCGGCGATCACGGCCGAGCCGATCGCGAAGCCCTTGGTGACGGCCTTGGTGGTGTTACCCACCGCGTCCAGGCTCACCATGATCCGGCGCGGCTCGCCCTCGAACTCCCCGGCCATCTCGGCGATGCCCGCGGCGTTGTCCGCCACGGGGCCGAAGGTGTCCTCCGAGACGATCACGCCCGTGGTGGCCAGCATGCCCATGCCGCAGAGCGCGACGAGGTACAGCGAGAGCTGCACGTTGCCGCCGCCGAGCCACAGCGTGCCGCCCAGCGACACGGCGATGCAGACGATCGCGTACACCGACGACTCGAGGCCGGCCGAGGTGCCCGAGAGCACGACGGTCGCGGGACCGGTCTCGGCGGAGTCGGCGATCTCCTTGACCGGGCCGTACTCCGTGCCCGTGAAGTACTCCGTGAGGCGACTCAGCACCTGCGCGAGCACGAGGCCGATGAGCACGGCGGCGAAGACGCGCCAGCCGACGTTGGACATCGTGCCCTCGTCGTTGCCCACGTAGAAGTAGGAGAGGAGCAGGGTGCCGATCACCGTGATGATGCCCGCGGTGAGGAAGCCGCGGTTGATCGGCTTCAGCGCGTTGGACTCGCCCTCGCGGGCCCGCACGGCGAAGACGCCGGCGATGGAGGCGACGACGCCGATGGCGCGCGCGGCGAGCGGGAAGACGAGGCCGAGCGCCGGGTTGAGCCCGATGGAGTTGAACGCCGCCACGCCGAGGATGATCGATGCGACGAGCGTGACCTCGTAGCTCTCGAAGAGGTCGGCCGCCATGCCGGCGCAGTCGCCGACGTTGTCGCCGACGTTGTCGGCGATGACCGCGGGGTTGCGGGGGTCGTCCTCGGGGATGCCCGCCTCGACCTTGCCCACCAGGTCGGCGCCGACGTCGGCCGCCTTGGTGAAGATGCCGCCGCCGACGCGGAGGAACAGCGCGAGCAGCGAGCCGCCGAAGCCGAATCCGACGAGCATCGCGGACGACGTGTTCTGGAACAGCGCGATGATGATCGTCGCGCCGAGCAGGCCGAGACCGACCGTGAACATGCCGGCCACGCCGCCCGTGCGGAAGGCCACCTGCAGCGCCGCCTGCATCGAGCCGCGGCGCGCGGCGGCCGCGGTGCGGACGTTGCCGCGGGTCGCGAGGGTCATGCCGATGTAGCCGGTGAGGCCCGACGCGACGCACCCGAGGAGGAACGCGAGGGTGCGGTAGACCCCCGAGGCGACGAAGCCGAGGGCCTCCGAGCCGTCGGGCCGCTCGATCGCGACGGAGGTGAGGAAGACGACGATCGCGACGGGGACGAGGATCAGGCCGATCGTGCGGAACTGGCGCTTGAGGTAGGCCCAGGCGCCGACCTGGATCGCTCCCGCGATCTCCACCATGCGGGGCGTGCCCTGGTCCTGCGACATGACCGACCGGACGAGGAAGAAGCCGACCCCGAGCGCGAGCAGCGAGGCCGCGCCGGAGAGCGCGAGGACGAGCCACTCACCGCCCCGGAGCGTGAAGTCCTGCCATCCACCCTCGGACGCGAAAATCGTGAGCACCAAGACACCCCTCGTATCGATCGTGATCGGAGCGCGGCCGGCGGCCGCGCGGCCCCGCGGGGCCCGAGAGAGTGTAGGAAACGGCGGACCCCGTGACGAAACTCTCACGGCGAGGTCGCCGCGCCCGTGCGCCGTCGGCACGGCGTCGCGGAAACGCCCACAACTAGCGTGACGGGCGATGTCCGTCGACGCGCCGAGCCGACCCACCGGCGCCGCCGCGCGAGCGGTGACCGGGACGGCCCTGCGGGCGCGGCGGCGGCGCCCCTTCCTCCTCGATCTCTACGCCACGGCCGTCGGCAAGAAGTACGCGATGGCGGCGACCGGCATCGCGATGATGGGCTTCGTCCTCGCGCACATGGTGGGCAACCTCAAGATGTACCTCGGCGCCGCGGAGCTCGACCACTACGCCGAGTTCCTCCGCGTGCTCGCGTACCCGCTCGTGCCGAGGGATGGCGTGCTGTGGATCACGCGCGTCGCGTTGCTCGGCGCGCTGGCGCTGCACGTGCACGCCGCGTGGTCACTGACGGTGCTCAACCGTCGCGCCCGGCCCGTGCGCTACCAGAGCGCGCGGGACTACGAGGAGGCCTCGCTCGCGAGCCGGAGCATGCGCTGGAGCGGCACGGTCGTGCTCGCCTTCATCGTGTGGCACCTCGCCGACCTCACCCTCGGCGTCACCAACACGGTCGGGACCGACGGCGATTTCGTCAAGGCGGAGGTGTACGACAACGTGGTGCGCAGCCTCGGGCGCTGGCCCGTCGCGCTCGTCTACGTCGTGGCCAACCTGCTGCTCGGGCGGCACCTGCGGCACGGGGCCTGGAGCATCTTCCAGTCGCTCGGCTGGTCGAGCCCGCGCTTCAACCGGTGGCGGCGCGCGTTCGCCAACGGGTTCGCCGCCGTGATCGTGGCGGGCAACGTGTCGTTCCCCGTCGCCGTGAT
>CAXRBC010000146.1:0-8475 GCA_964228515.1 Ilumatobacteraceae bacterium | reverse complement strand
CACGAGCGTGGTGTCCTGCGAGACGGGCACGACCTTGAACTGCGTCGGGATCGTCTCGGGCGTGAGCAGCGAGAGGGTCACCGGGTCGCCGGCGAAGATGCGCTTGGCCTCCTCGTAGCTGCGGGCCTTGTCGAGGTACTGCAGCTTGTCCACGTCGACGATGGTCGGCGAGGCGCGCAACGTCTGGTCGATCAGCGCGACCTGCTCGGGGCTGGCGTCGCTGCGGACGAAGACGATCATCTCGACGTCGCCGCGCCACTGGATCAGGAGGTTCTCGAAGGCGCGCTGGATGAGTAACGTCGCGCCGACGAGCAGCAGCGAGACCGCGGAGGTGAGCACGGCCGCCGTGGTCAGCGGGAGGTTGCGCCGGAAGGAGGCCCATGTCTCGCGGACGGCGTAGGCGACGCGGGCGAACATCTACTCGTAGACCCCGCGCTCCTGGTCGCGCACCACGACGCCGCGGTCGAGCGCGATCACGCGCTTGCGCATGGCCGTCACGACGCGGTGATCGTGCGTGGCCATGACCACGGTGGTGCCGAGCTCGTTGATCTCCTCGAGCAGGCCCATGATGCCCTCGCTCGTGCCCGGGTCGAGGTTGCCCGTCGGCTCGTCGGCGAGGAGGATCAGCGGGCGGTTGACGAAGGCGCGCGCGATGGAGACGCGCTGCTGCTCCCCTCCCGAGAGCTGGTTGGGGAAGCGCTCCTCCTTGCCGGCGAGGCCGACGAGGTCGAGCGCGAGCGGCACCTGCTTGTCGATCACGTGCCTCGGCTTGCCGATCACCTCGAGGGCGAACGCGACGTTCTCGAACACCGTCTTGTTGGCCAGCAGCTTGTAGTCCTGGAAGACGTTGCCCATGCTGCGGCGGAGGTAGGGCACGCGCGAGTCGGCGAGGTCGCCGAGGTGGCGGCCCGCGACCCAGACCTCGCCGCGCTCGGGACGCTCCGAGCGGTTGATCAGGCGCAGGAGCGTGGACTTGCCCGACCCCGACTGGCCGACGAGGAAGACGAACTGACCCTTCGGCACCTCGAAGCTCACGTCGCGCAGCGCGACGACGTCGTGGTCGTAGACCTTGGTGACGTTGTCGAGCCGGATCACCGGGACGAACCTACCCCCGCCCGGCGCCACCTGAGATAGCCCTCCATGAACTCGTCGAGGTCGCCGTCCAGCACCGCGTCGACGTTGCCGCTCTCGACGTCGGTGCGCAGGTCCTTGACCATCTGGTACGGCTGCAGCACGTACGAGCGGATCTGGCTGCCCCAGCCGACCTGCGCCTGCTTGCCCGCGATGCGCTCGAGCTCGGCGCGGCGCTCCTCCTCGACCTGCGCCGCGATCATGGCCTTGAGCCGCTTCATCGCGCTCTCGCGATTCTGCAACTGGCTGCGCTCCTGCTGCGACGACGCCACGAGTCCGGTCGGCTCGTGGATGAGCCGCACGGCGGACGACGTCTTGTTGACGTGCTGACCGCCCGCGCCGGACGCGCGGAAGACCTCCATGCGGATGTCCTTCTCGTCGACGTCGACCGCGGCCTCGTCGAGGACCGGCCACACCTGCACGAGCGCGAAGCTGGTCTGGCGGCGGCCCTGATTGTCGAACGGGCTGATGCGCACGAGCCGGTGCGTGCCGCGCTCGGAGGTGAGCAGCCCGTAGGCGTAACGGCCGCGGATGGTGAGGTCGGCCGAGAGGATGCCCGCCTCGGTGCCGAGGGAGATGTCGCCGATCTCGACCTGGAAGTCGCGCCGCTCCGCCCACCGGCGGTACATGCGCAGCAGCATCTCGCTCCAGTCCTGGGCGTCGACGCCGCCGTCCTTGGCGTTGATCTGCACGATCGCGTCCCGCTCGTCGTGCTCACCGGTGAAGAGGCTGCGCATCTCGAGCGCCCGGAGGCGCTCGCCGCACGCGGCCACGCCGCGGTCGAGCTCGGGCTCCTGCGACGCGTCGTCGGCCTCGCGGGCCAGCTCGTGGAGCACCTCGAGGTCCTCGATCGCGCGCGAGAGGCCGTCGAACTCCGCGACGTCGTCCTTGAGCGCGGCGTACTCGGAGTTGACCGACTTGGCGTGCTCCTGGTCGTCCCAGAGGTCGGGGCGGGAGATCTCGACCTCGAGCTCGGCGAGCCGGGTGCGGGAGGCGTCGACCTTCAGGTACGCGGCCGCCTCGCCGATGCGTCGGCGGAGGTCGGCGAGGTCGGTGGTGTAGTCGCGCACGGGTCGGGCCTCAGGCGCGCCCGTGGCACAGCTTGTACTTCTTGCCCGAGCCGCAGGGGCAGGGCGCGTTGCGTGGGGTCTTGGACCAGTCGGGGCCGGACGAGGCGGTCGGGGCGGACCCGGCACCGGGACGCGCGGGGGTCGCGCGCGTGGGCGTCGGGGCGGCGGCCGTGTCGGCCGAGCTCTCGCGCAGGTCGGCCACGCGCGTCGGGGCGGCGTCGGGCCGCACGACCTGCACGCGCATCACGTACGTGACGAAGTCGTGGGCGATGCCCTTCATCAGCGCGCCGAACATCTCGAAGCCCTCGCGCTGCCACTCGGTGAGCGGGTCCTTCTGGCCCATCGCGCGGAGGTTGATCCCCTCCTGGAGGTAGTCCATCTCCTCGAGGTGCTCGCGCCAGCGCTGGTCGACGATGCGCAGCATCACCTGACGTTCGACCTCGCGCATCACGTCGGGGCCGAGCTCGGCCTCCCGACGCGCGTAGAAGGCGGTGGCGTCGGCCACGAGCCGCGCGCGCAGCGCCTCGCGATCGTCGACGCGGACGAGGTCCTCACGGGTGAGCGCGCTCGGCCAGAGCGACTGCACCTCGAGCACGAGCCCGTCGAGATCCCACTCGTCGTCGGCCTCGGAGACGCAGTGCACCTCGACCAGGTCGGCGACGGCCTCCTCGACGTACTCGATCGCGGCGGCCTTGAGGTCGCTGCCGGCGAGGATCTGGTCGCGGCGCCGGTAGATGACCTTGCGCTGCTCGTTCATCACCTCGTCGTACTTGAGGACGTTCTTGCGGATCTCCGCGTTGCGCTGCTCGACCGTCGTCTGCGCGCGCTCGATGGCCTTGGTGACCATCTTGGCCTCGATCGCCTCGTCGTCCGGGAGGGCGCGGCCCATGACCCACGAGAGCGCGCCCGTGGCGAAGAGCCGCATCAGCTCGTCGTCGAGACTGAGGTAGAAGCGGCTCTCCCCCGGATCGCCCTGTCGCCCCGAGCGACCGCGCAACTGGTTGTCGATGCGGCGGCTCTCGTGGCGCTCGGTGCCGAGCACGTAGAGCCCTCCGAGTGCGCGCACGCGCGCACCCTCGTCGGCGCAGCGGGTCTCGTACTGGGCGCGCAGCTCGGCGAGGCGGGCGTGGGCCTTGTCGCGCGCCTTGACGTAGTCCGGCGGCATCTGCGCGAGGGGCACCGGCAGCGCGAACTCGTCGACGAGCGTCGACGGGTCGTGCCCCTCCTTGAGCACGTCCTGGCGGGCGAGGCCGTCGGGGTTGCCCCCGAGGAGGATGTCGACGCCGCGGCCCGCCATGTTGGTCGCGACGGTGACGGCGCCCACGCGGCCCGCCTGCGCGACGATCACGGCCTCGCGGGCGTGCTGCTTGGCGTTGAGCACCTCGTGGCGGATGCCGTGCTTGGTGAGCATGCGCGAGAGGAGCTCGCTCTTCTCCACGCTGACGGTGCCCACGAGGATGGGCTGGCCCTCCGCGTGACGCCGCTCGATGTCGCGCACGACGGCGTCGAACTTGGCTCCCTCGCCCTTGTAGATCAGGTCGGCGTGATCGTCGCGGACCATCGGACGGTTGGTCGGGATCGGCACGACCTGGAGGCCGTAGGTGTTCATGAGCTCGGCCGCCTCCGTCTGGGCGGTGCCCGTCATGCCCGCGAGCTTGGAGTACATGCGGAAGTAGTTCTGCAGCGTGATCGTGGCGAGCGTCTGGTTCTCCTCCTTGATCGGGACGCCCTCCTTGGCCTCGACGGCCTGGTGGATGCCCTCGCTCCAGCGACGCCCCTCGAGGATGCGGCCGGTGAACTCGTCGACGATCTTCACCTCGCCGTCCTGCACGATGTAGTCCTTGTCGCGGTGGTAGAGCACGCGCGCCTTGAGCGCGACCTGGAGCTGGTGCACCAGGTTCTGCTGGACCTCGTCGTAGAGGTTGGCGACGCCGAGCGCCTGCTCGACCTTCTCGATGCCCGACTCGGTGGGCACGACGATGCGTTTGTCCTCCTCGACCTCGAAGTCGGCGTCGCGCTCGAGGCCGCGCACGATCGTGGCGAACTGGTAGTAGAGCTTGGCCGCGTCGGCGACGCGGCCGGAGATGATGAGGGGGGTGCGGGCCTCGTCGATGAGGATCGAGTCGACCTCGTCGACGATCGCGACGTTGTGACCCCGCTGGACCTTGTCGGCCGGGGAGCCCGCCATGTTGTCGCGCAGGTAGTCGAAGCCGAACTCGTTGTTGGTCCCGTAGGTGACGTCGCACGCGTAGTCGGCGCGCTTGTCGGTGGGTGAGGTGCGCGAGCCCGGGACGACGAGGCCGACGCTCAGGCCGAGCCAGCGGTGGACGCGGCCCATCCACTCGGAGTCGCGGCGGGCGAGGTAGTCGTTGACCGTCACGAGGTGCACGCCGCGGCCCGTCAGGGCGTTGAGGTACACGGGGAGCGTGGAGACGAGGGTCTTGCCCTCGCCGGTCTTCATCTCCGCGATCCAGCCCGCGTGGAGGGCGGCGCCGCCCATGACCTGGACGTCGTAGTGGCGCGGGCCGATGACGCGCGAGGCCGCCTCGCCCACGACCGCGAAGGCCTCGACGAGGAGATCGTCGGTGTCGGCGCCGCGGTCGATGCGACCGCGGAACTCCGCGGTCTTGGCGCGCAGGGCGTCGTCGCTCAGGCGCCCGATATCGTCGGCGAGGGCGTTGACCTCGGGGACGATGCCCGCGAGGGCCTTGACCTTCTTGCCCTCGCCGGCGCGCAGGATGCGGTCGAGGATCGCCATCGGAACGACGATGCTACCGCGGCGGTCGTGACGCCGACCGCGCCGCTCGCGCGCAGCGCGCGCGACGCATTGCGCAACGTGGCGCCGGTCGTCACGACGTCGTCGACGAGCAGGACGTGCGCGCCGGCGACGTCGCGCGCGACGCAGCACGGACCCACGAGCCGGCTCGCCCGCGTGCCGCCCGTCTGTACCGCGCGGTCGGTGCGGCGCAGCGTGCGGCGACACGGCACGCGCAGATCGCGGGCGACGCGGCGCGCGACGAGCTCCGCGGCGTCGAAGCCGCGTCGATGCACGCGCGCGGGCAGCGCGGCCACGAACGTGACGACGTCGGGCCGGGGCGCGCGGCCGTCGCGGATGGCATCGCGCAACGCCGCCGCGAGACCCGCGCCGAGATCGTCGAGTGCGAGGCGGCCGCGGCGGTACTTGCTCGCGAGCAGGCGCGCGCGCACGTCGCCCTCGTAGTCCCACGCGACGATCGCGCCATGCGCGACGAACGGCCGGGGCGCCGCGACGGGCGCCGCGCAGCCGATCGGTGCGGCGAAGACGAGGAGGGCGGTGCGGGACACGCGGGGATGGTGTGGGAGGGGTGTGGCTAGGCTCGCCGAGTCGTGGCGGGGGGATTCGTGGTGCCCCGGCTGCCGTGGCGCGAGCGTCTCGCCGAGCGGCTCGCGCGGTGCGTGACGGGACTCGCCGTGTTCGGCGTCGGGATCTCGCTGCAGATGACCGCGGGGCTGGGCTCGCCGCCGTGGGACGTCTTCCACCAGGGGGTGAGCGCGCGCACCGGCGTGTCGGTCGGGCGCGTGATCATCCTGACCGGCGCGTGCCTGATGCTGCTGTGGGTGCCGCTGCGCCAGCGGCCGGGCCTCGGCACGGTCCTGAACGCGGTGGAGATCGGGCTCGTGGCCGACGTGGCGCTCGGGGTCCTCGAGACGCCCGACTCGATGGCCGCGCGCGTCGGGATGATGGTGGGAGGGATCGTGCTGACGGGCGCGGGCACCGGCCTCTACATCGGCAGCGCGCTCGGGCCGGGCCCGCGCGACGGGCTCATGACGGGCATCGCGGCGCGCGGCGTGTCGATCAGGCTCGCGCGGACGGTGATCGAGGTGACCGTGCTCGTCGTCGGCTGGCGCCTCGGCGGGACGCTCGGCGTCGGGACGCTGCTGTTCGCCGTGTCGATCGGCCCGCTGGCGCAGTACTTCCTGCCGCGTCTCGCGATGCGGCCCCGCGGCGGTGCGCCGGGCGGTGCGGCGGGCGACGCGGCGGGCGACGCGGCCGGGCGCGGGGGTGCGGCCTAGTAGCGGTAGTGCTCGGGCTTGAACGGCCCGCTCGGTGCGACGCCGATGTAGTCCGCCTGCTCGTCGGTGAGGCGGGTGAGGCGCGCGCCGAGCGCGTCGAGGTGCAGCGAGGCGACCTTCTCGTCGAGGTGCTTGGGGAGCACGTACACGCCGACCGGGTACTTGGCGACGTTGTTGAACAGCTCGATCTGGGCGATCACCTGGTTGGTGAACGAGCAGCTCATGACGAAGCTCGGGTGGCCGGTGGCGCACCCGAGATTGACCAGGCGGCCCTCGGCGAGGACGATCACGCAGTGGCCGTCGGGGAAGGTCCAGAGGTCGGTGCCGGGCTTGAGCGTGTCGCGCGTCGCGCCGCTGCGGGCGAGACCCGCCATGTCGATCTCGTTGTCGAAGTGGCCGATGTTGCAGACGATCGCGTTGTGCTTCATGCGCGCCATGTGGTCGACGGTCACGATCGCCTCGTTGCCCGTCGCGGTCACGAGGATGTCGGCCTGGCCGATGGCGGCCTCGAGCGTGTCGACCTGGTAGCCCTCCATCGCGGCCTGCAGGGCGTTGATTGGGTCGATCTCGGTGACGATGACGCGGGCGCCCTGGCCGCGGAGGCTCTGGGCGCAGCCCTTGCCCACGTCGCCGTAGCCGCAGACGACGGCGAGCTTGCCCGCGATCATCACGTCGGTCGCGCGGTTGATCGCGTCGATGAGCGAGTGGCGGCAGCCGTAGAGGTTGTCGAACTTGCTCTTGGTGACGCTGTCGTTGACGTTGATCGCGGGGAAGAGGAGCTCGTTGCGCTCCGACATCTTGTAGAGGCGCTTGACGCCGGTGGTCGTCTCCTCGGTGACGCCGCGGATGCCCTTGGCCATGCGGGTGAAGCGCGTGGGGTCGGCCTTGAGGCTGCGGCGCAGGAGTCCGAGCACGATCGCGAGCTCGGCATTGCTCGCCGTGGTCGGGTCGGGCACCTCGCCGGAGCGCTCGTACTCGACGCCCTTGTGCACGAGCAGCGTCGCGTCGCCGCCGTCGTCGAGGATCATGTTGGGGCCGTCGCCTTCCGGCCAGGTGAGCATCTGCTCGGTGGCCCACCAGTACTCCTCGAGCGTCTCGCCCTTCCACGCGAAGACCGGCACGCCCCGCGGGTCGTCGGGCGTGCCCTCGGGGCCGACGGCCACCGCGGCGGCCGCGTGGTCCTGCGTGGAGAAGATGTTGCAGCTCGCCCAGCGCACCTGCGCGCCCAGCTCGACCAGGGTCTCGATGAGCACCGCGGTCTGGACCGTCATGTGCAGCGAGCCGGAGATCCGCGCGCCCGCGAGCGGCTTGGACGGGCCGAACTCCTTGCGTAGCGCGCGCAGGCCCGGCATCTCGTGCTCGGCGAGGTGGATCTCCTTGCGACCGAACGGCGCGAGGGAGAGGTCGGCGACGCGGTAGTCGCGGCGGGCGCTCATGCGGGTGCGCCGGGGGCGCTGGCTGCGCCGGGGACGCTGACCTTGCGCATGATGCGCGCGTGCTCCGCCTCGTCGACCGTCGTCGACTCGTCGACGAGCATCACCGGGATGCCGTCACGCACGTCGTAGCGGCGGCGAAGGCGGGGGTTGTACAACGCGTCCTCGTCGTCGAGGTAGTGCAGCGGGCCCTTGTCCTCCGGGCACGCGAGGATCGAGAGGAGCGTCGCGTCCAGCGGCATGGCCCCGTCAGGCTAGTGGCGGTCGCGGGGCGGCACGGTCGGTGGCGCGCGCGGGGCGCGTCAGGCCGTGATGAGGGCAAGGAGCGCGGCCACGTGCTCGTCGCACTCGTCGCGCGTCGGCGCCTCGAGGTTGAGCCGCAGCAGCGGCTCGGTGTTGGACGGCCGCACGTTGAACCACCAGTCGCCGCAGTCGACGGTGAGGCCGTCGAGACGGTCCTGCGGGTGGGAGGCGTGGGCGTCGGCGATGCGCGCGATGACGGCGCCGATGTCGGCCACCGTGGTGTTGATCTCGCCGCTGGCCGCGTACTTCTCGTAGGGGGCGCGCAGGGCCGAGAGCGTCGAGCCGGTGCGGCACATCTCGCCCAGCACCACCATCGCCGCGATGAGGCCGCTGTCGGCCCGGTAGTTGCGCGCGAAGTAGTAGTGCCCGGAGTGCTCGCCCGCGAAGACGGCGCCGGTCTCGGCCATCACCTGCTTCATGTAGCTGTGGCCGTTCTTCGTGCGGATGCCCTTCCCGCCGAGGCTGGCGATGGTCTCGGGCACGAC
>CAXRBC010000145.1:0-5131 GCA_964228515.1 Ilumatobacteraceae bacterium | reverse complement strand
AAGCGCGGGCGGTGCTGCTTGATCAGGCCGTACTCGAGCATCAGGGCCTCGACCTCGTTGCGCACCTCGATCCACTCGACGGTGGCGGCGGCCTCCACCATCGCCGCGGTGCGCGGGTGCAGCGTGCGCGGGTCGGCGAAGTAGCTGGAGACCCGCGAGCGCAGGCTCGCGGCCTTGCCCACGTAGATCACGCGGCCGTGCGCGTCCCTGAACTGGTAGCTCCCGGGCGCGTCCGGGATCGTCCCCGCGGGGCGCTGCACGCGTCAGCCGAGCAGCGGAGCGAGGAACCGTCCGGTGTGGCTGCCGTCCACGCCGGCGACGCGCTCGGGCGGCCCCTCGGCGACCACCTGGCCACCGCCGCTGCCGCCCTCGGGCCCGAGGTCGATGAGCCAGTCCGCGGTCTTGATCACGTCCAGGTTGTGCTCGATCACGAGGACGGTGTTGCCCTGGTCCACGAGCCGCGAGAGGACGGTGAGCAGGCGGCGCACGTCCTCGAAGTGGAGGCCCGTCGTGGGCTCGTCCAGCAGATAGATCGTGTGCCCCGTCGAGCGCTTGGCGAGCTCGCTGGCGAGCTTCACGCGCTGCGCCTCGCCGCCCGAGAGGGTCGGCGCGGGCTGCCCGAGCCGCACGTAGCCGAGGCCCACGTCCACGAGCGTCTGCAGGTGCCGGGCGATCCGCGGCTGGTTGGCGAAGAACTCGACCGCCTCCGCGATCGGCATGTCGAGCACCTCTGCGATGTGCTTGCCCTTGAAGGTCACGTCGAGCGTGTCGCGGTTGTACCGCGCGCCCTTGCACACCTCGCAGGGCACGTACACGTCGGGGAGGAAGTGCATCTCGATGCGGATCGTGCCGTCCCCGCTGCACGCCTCGCAGCGGCCGCCCGAGACGTTGAAGGAGAAGCGCCCCGGCTCGTAGCCCCGCACCTTGGCCTCGGGCGTCGCCGCGAAGAGCTTGCGGATGTCGTCGAAGACGCCCGTGTACGTCGCCGGGTTGGAGCGCGGCGTGCGCCCGATCGGCGACTGGTCCATGTCGATCACCTTGTCGAGCGCGCCCACGCCGTCCACGGCCGTGTGACGACCGGGGGCCTCCTTGGACTTGTAGATCTTCTGCATCAGCGACGGCAGGAGGATGTCGCGGACCAGCGTGCTCTTGCCGCTCCCCGACACGCCCGTCACCGCGACGAGGCAGCCGAGCGGGATCTTCACCGTCAGGTTCTTGAGGTTGTGCTCGCGGGCGCCCCGCACGGTGAGCCACTCCTTGGCCGGCGCGCGCCGCGACGACGGCGTCTCGATGCGGCGGCGACCCGAGAGGTACGCCCCGGTGACGCTGTCCTTGGACTTGGCGATCCCCTTCACGGGGCCGCTGTACACGACCTCGCCGCCGTGCTCCCCCGCGCCGGGCCCGATGTCGACGATCCAGTCGCTGGCGCGGATCGTGTCCTCGTCGTGCTCCACGACGAGCACCGTGTTGCCCAGGTCGCGAAGGCGCTGGAGCGTCTCGATGAGGCGGTGGTTGTCGCGCTGATGTAGCCCGATCGACGGCTCGTCCAGCACGTACAGGGTGCCCACCAGGCCCGATCCGATCTGGCTCGCGAGACGGATGCGCTGGGCCTCGCCGCCGGCGAGCGTCGCGGCCGCACGCCCGAGCGTGAGGTAGTCGAGCCCGACGTCGAGGAGGAACCCGAGGCGCGCGTTGATCTCCTTGGTGATGCGCTCGGCGATCATGCGGTCGCGGTCCGACAGCTCCAGCCCCGCGAGGAACTTGGAGGACTCCCCGATTGACATGTCGCAGACCTCGGAGATGCTGCGGCCGTTGACGGTCACCGCCAGCGACGAGGGCTTGAGCCGCGCGCCGGAGCACGCGCGGCACGGCACCTCGCGCATGTAGCTCTCGAACTGCTCGCGCGACCAGTCGCTCTCGGCCGACTCGTGCCGTCGCGTGAGCCACGGCACGACGCCCTCGTAGGAGGTCGAGTACTCGCGGGTGCGCCCGTAGCGGTTGCGGTACTTCACCATCACGTTGTCGTCGTCGCCCTGCATGATCAGCTTGCGGGCCTTCGCCCCGAGCTTGGACCACGGAGCGTCGAGGTCGAAGCCATGGCGCTTCGCCACCGCGTCGAGCATCCGCGTGAAGTACTGCGTGTGCGCCGAGCGCCACGGGGCGATCGCGCCGTCGTTGATCGACAGCGAGGGATCGGGCACCACCAGTTCGGGATCCACCTCGAAGCGCGTGCCGAGCCCGTCGCACGACTCGCAGGCGCCATAGGGGCTGTTGAACGAGAAGTTGCGCGGCGCGGGCTCGTCGTAGCTGGCGCCGCACTTGGGACACGCGAGGTGCTGGCTGAAGGTGAGCGGCTCCTCGGCGCCCTGCACGTCCACCTCGGCCGTGCCCTCCGCGAGGCGCAGCGCCGTCTCGAGCGAGTCGGTGAGTCGGCGCGTGATGCCCGACTTGCGCACCAGGCGGTCCACGATCACCTCGATCGTGTGCTGCTCGTAGCGCGCCAGCTTGCGCCCCGACGACAACCACTCGGCGATCTCCACGGCCTCCCCGTCCACCCGCGCGCGGGTGAAGCCCTGGCGCGAGAGGTCGCCCAGCAGGGAGTCGTACTCCCCCTTGCGACCGCGCACCACGGGCGCGAGGACCTGGAACCGCGTGCCGTCCGGCAGGTCCATGATCCGGTCGACGATCTGCTGGGGCGTCTGGCGCGCGAGCGCCGCCCCGTCCTTCGGACAGTGCTGTACGCCGATGCGCGCGTACAGGAGACGGAGGTAGTCGTACACCTCGGTGATGGTCCCCACGGTGCTGCGCGGGTTGCGCGACGCGGACTTCTGGTCGATCGAGATCGCCGGCGAGAGTCCCTCGATCACGTCCACGTCGGGCTTGTCCATCTGCCCGAGGAACTGCCTGGCGTAGGCGCTCAGGCTCTCCACGTAACGGCGTTGGCCCTCCGCGTAGATCGTGTCGAAGGCCAGGCTCGACTTGCCCGAGCCGGAGAGGCCGGTGAGCACGATCATCCGATCGCGGGGCAGCTCCAGGTGGACGTTCTTGAGGTTGTGCTCGCGCGCGCCGCGGATCACGATGCGGTCGGCCACGGACGGAGACTACCGACGGGCCCCCGCGCGGCCGCTGGTCGTGCGCCGTTCCTCGGCGCGTCGCGCGTCACCGCGCGTCGCGCAACTCCCGCCGCAGGTCCTTCACCTCGTCGCGCAGGCGCGCCGCGGCCTCGAACTGCAGGTCGGCCGCGGCTTGGTGCATCTCCTCCTCCAGCGCGGCGATGAACCGCGCGATGTCCTGCTGCGGCTTGGACCGCAGCTCCTCCACGAGCGTGGCCCGCTCCCGCTCGCGCCGCCCGCCGATCCCGGGGACGGGTGCCGGCTCCGACGGGCGCAGCATCGACAGGATGTCGGTGACGGCCTTGCGCACCGTCTGGGGATCGATGCCGTGCTCGGCGTTGTACGCGAGCTGCCGCTCGCGTCGCCGCGCGGTCTCGCCGATGGCCGCCTCCATGGCGGCCGTGCGCTGGTCGGCGTACATCACCACCTGGCCCGCCACGTTGCGCGCAGCGCGACCGATCATCTGGATCAGCGACGTCTGGCTGCGCAGGAAGCCCTCCTTGTCCGCGTCGAGGATGGCCACGAGCGACACCTCGGGTAGGTCGAGGCCCTCGCGCAGCAGGTTGATCCCCACCAGCACGTCGAACTCCCCGAGCCGCAGCGCACGGAGGATCTCGATGCGCTCGAGCGTGTCGATCGTGGAGTGCAGATATCGCACGCGCACGCCCTGCTCCAGCAGGTACTCGGTGAGATCCTCCGCCATCTTCTTGGTGAGGGTCGTCACGAGCACGCGCTCCGACCGCGCCGCGCGCTCCCGCACCATCTCGATCAGGTCGTCGATCTGCCCCTTCGTCGGGCGCACCACGACCTCGGGATCCACGAGCCCGGTGGGTCGCACGATCTGCTCCACGACCCGGCCGCTGCGCTGCAGCTCGAACTTCGCGGGCGTCGCCGACATGAAGACGCACTGGTTGATCCGCTCCATCGTCTCCTCGAAGCGCAGCGGGCGGTTGTCGCACGCGCTGGGGAGTCGGAAGCCATGGTCCACGAGCGTGAGCTTGCGCGCCCGATCGCCCTCGAACTGGGCGTGCAGCTGCGGCACCGCGACGTGGCTCTCGTCGATCACGAGCAGGTAGTCGGGCGGGAAGTAGTCGAGGAGCGTGAACGGCGGCTCGCCCGGGCTGCGGCCGTCGATGTGCATCGAGTAGTTCTCGATGCCGTTGCAGTAGCCCATCTGCTGCATCATCTCGAGGTCGTGGCGGGTGCGCATGCGCAGCCGCTGCTCCTCCACGATCCTCCCCTGGCGGCGAAACTCCTCGAGCCGCCCCTCCAGCTCCGCCTCGATGCCCGCCATCGCGCGCCGCATCCGCTCCTCGCCCGCCACGTAGTGCGTGGCGGGGAACACGACGATCTCGCTCGGCGTCGACACCGTCTCCCCCGTGAGCGGGTCGACCACCGCGATCCGCTCGACGGTGTCGCCGTACATCTCGATGCGCACGACCGTCTCCTCGTACGCCGGCTGCACCTCCACCGTGTCGCCCCGTACGCGGAACTTGCCGCGTCCCAGCGCCTGGTCGTTGCGCTCGTACTGCAGGTCCACGAGGCGCCGCAGGATGCTGCGCTGGTCGTAGTCCACCCCCACGTGCAGCTCGAGCAGCGTCCCGCGGTACTCCTCGGGGTTGCCCATGCCGTAGATGCAGCTCACCGACGCCACCACGATCACGTCGCGCCGCGTGAGCAGCGCCGCCGTGGCCGAGTGGCGCAGCCGGTCGATCTCGTCGTTGATCGACGAGTCCTTCTCGATGTACGTGTCGCTCGAGGGGATGTACGCCTCGGGCTGGTAGTAGTCGTAGTAGGAGACGAAGTACTCGACGCGGTTGCGGGGGAAGAACTCGCGCATCTCCTGCGCGAGCTGCGCCGCGAGCGACTTGTTGGGCGCGAGGATCAGCGTCGGGCGCTGCACGCGCTCGATCGTCCACGCCATCGTGGCCGACTTGCCCGACCCCGTGATGCCGAGCAGCGTCTGGAAGCGCTCGCCGTGCTCGATCCCCTCGGCGAGCGCGTCGTTCGCCGCGGGT
>CAXRBC010000144.1:0-2271 GCA_964228515.1 Ilumatobacteraceae bacterium | reverse complement strand
CCAGGCCCGCCACCTGCCGTGGTACGCCGACTCGGCCCGCCCGACCGAGGAGGAGGCGTACTACGACGCCCACTCCGACCGCATCATCACCAATTGGAACGGTCCGCGTCTCGCCGCCACGGTGCGCGTCCAGCTCGAGCGATTGCGAGCCGGCGCATGAGCCGCCCCGCGGTCGCGATGCGCGGCGTGTCCAAGAACTTCCGCATCTACCACGAGCGCAACCGATACATCAAGGCCACCCTCCTGCGCGGGCGCCGAGCGCGCTACGAGGAGTTCTGGGCGCTGAAGGACGTGACCTTCGAGGTTCCCCACGGCGCGACGCTCGGCTTCATCGGGTCCAACGGTTCGGGCAAGACGACGCTCCTCAAGTGCCTGACCGGGATCTACGTGCCCGAGCGCGGGGAGGTCTCGGTCGACGGCAACGTCGCGGCGCTCCTCGAGCTCGGCGCGGGCTTCCACGCGGAGCTCACCGGCAGGGAGAACGTGTACCTCAACGGCGCGATCCTCGGGATGTCGAAGCGCGACGTCGAGCGCAACTTCGACAGCATCGTGGACTTCGCCGGCCTCGCCCGCTTCATCGACAGCCCGGTCAAGAACTACTCGTCGGGGATGGTCGTGCGGCTCGGCTTCTCGATCGCCACGCACGTGCACCCCGAGATCCTCCTCATCGACGAGGTGCTGTCCGTCGGCGACCAAGAGTTCCAGCGCAGGAGTGCCGACAAGATCGACGAGTTCCGCCGCGAGGGCCGCACGATCGTCGTCGTGAGCCACAGCCTCGAGCTCGTGCGACAGCTGTGCAGGGACGTGGTCTGGCTCGACCGCGGCGGCGTGCGTGCGATGGGACCGGCGGACGAGGTCATCTCCGCGTACACCGGTGGGCGAACGGCGGGCGCGCCCGCGGCCCCCGACGCCCGCCGCAGCGGCACGGGCGACGCGCGCATCCAGGCCATCTCGATCCTGGACGACGCCGGGGTGGCGATCACCGAGGCCGCGAGTGGCGCGCCGCTCGTCGTGCGCTGCGAACTGACGGCCCATGCGCGACTCGAGTCACCCGTGCTCCACCTCGCCATCTCGACGCAGGGCGGCGCCGTCGCATGGGCGGGCTCGACCCAGCGCGGCACGGCGTCGATCCGGGCGCTCGACGGCCCGGCCACGATCGACGTGCGCTTCGACGCGCTGCGCCTGCTGGAGGGCGACTATCGCCTCTCGGCGCGCCTCAGCGACGCCTCGGGAGGCGTCGACCACGACCGGCTCGACGACTGGTGCGCGCTGCGCGTGCGCGGCTCCGACCCAGGCCAGTCGGGCATCGCCGCGCTCGAGCCGCGCTGGACGGTGGCGCGACAGCACCGCTGACCCGCCCCGGGGCCGGACGCGCGGGCCGGTCAGAGCTCCTCGGCGAGTCGCCGGGAGTAGCGGCCGAACACGCGCAGGCCGATCGCGACGGACGCGGCGGCGACGCACGCGAGCACGGCGAGGTCGACCGCTGCGGGCCCGCGGCCGTGGTAGGTCACGTCGCGGAACGCACGCAGGAAGATCGCCGTCGGGTTCCAGTGCAGGATCCCCCTGACCAGGGGATTCTCCAGTTGCTCGAAGCGCGCCCGGTCGTAGATCACGGGGGTCGCGAAGAACCAGACCTGCTGGATGATCGTCCAGAGGTACGGCAGGTCGCGGAAGAAGACCGCCCCGACGCTCAGCATGAGGGCGATCCCGCCGGCGAAGGCCGCGAGGAGCGCCATCAGGAGCACCGTCACCGGCAGCCACGGGAACAGTGGACTGCCAGCGATCGCCAGCACCGCGCAGACGAGCGTCATCTCGATCGAGAACTGCACGACTGCGAACAGCACCTGGGACACCACCAGGCTCTCGCGGGCGAACGCGACCTTGCGGACCAGGTTGGAGTTGGAGATCACGGCCTGCAGCCCCATGCCGCACACCAGCGTGAAGAAGCCCCAGGGGATCAGGCCGCTCAGGAGGTACAGACCGTACGCCGAGACGCCGGACGGCTCGCCGACGGGCGCGTCGACGCCGAAGAGGACGCCGAAGACGAACGAGTAGATCGCGAGCTGCGCGAGCGGGTTCAGCATCGACCACGACCACCCGAGCAGCGACCGCCTGTACTTGGCTCGCAGTTCGCGCAGCGTGAGGTTCCAGAGCAGGTTGCGGGAACGCGCGATGTCCGCGATCTGACCCATCCGCGCGCAAACTACCAGAACGACGCGAGGGTAGACTTTGCGAGCGACATGACCGAGCACGCGCCGCAGCCGACACCCG
>CAXRBC010000143.1:0-2134 GCA_964228515.1 Ilumatobacteraceae bacterium | reverse complement strand
GCGGTCGTTCGCGCTCGCGACGCACGAGGCCAAGGGCGCGGCGCGGTACCTCGCCGTCGAGACCTCCGCGTCGCAGCGCGCCGCGCACCCCACGGGCGCGGCGTCCGCGGCCGCGCTCCCCGACGCGATCACCGGCCTGGTCATCGCCAACGAGTTGCTCGACAACCTCCCGTTCCGCCTCCTCGTCATGGACGGCGGCTGGCGCGAGGCGTGGGTGGCGCGCGACGGCGATCGCCTCGTCGAGGTGCTGCGGCCGGCGGAGCCCACGGGGGTCGCGCTCCCCGAGCGCGCGCCGCACGGCGCGCGATTCCCCGTGCAGGAGCGCGCGGCTGCGTGGCTCGCCGACGCGCTCGGGCGTCTGCGCGCCGGTGCGCTGGTGGTCGTGGACTACGCGCGGCGGTTCGATGACTTCGCCTCGCGGCCGTGGCGCGAGTGGCTGCGCACCTACGCCGGCCACGCGCGGGGTGGTCACTACCTTGGGGACGTGGGGCGCCAGGACGTGACGTGCGAGGTGAGCGTCGCGCAGCTGTCGGCGGTGCGGATGCCGGACGTCGTCACGACGCAGGCCGAGTGGCTCGCGGGCCTCGGTCTCGACGCGCTCGTCGACGAGGGTCGCCGCGCGTGGGACGCGGCGGCGGCGCGTCCCGACGTGGCCGCCATGCGCATGCGCAGCCGCGCGTCGGAGGCCGCGGCGCTCACGGACCCGTCGGGGCTCGGCGCGTTCACCGTCCTCGAGTGGCGCGTCTGACCCGCGGGCGCGCCGCGCTGCTCGCCGCCGTCGCGACCGCGATCCTGCTCGGTCGTGGGTGGGGGAGCTGGCGGAGGCTGCACTGGGAGGAGGCGCTGCCCGTCGGTGGCGCGCTGACCCGCGCCATCTGGCGCAACCTCGACGACCAGGCATATGGCACGTTGTTCCCGCGCGTCGTGCTCGAGGCCGCGGTGCTCGCGCCGCTGCCGCACCTCCCGGTCGTCACGTTCGCCGCCGCGACGGCGATCTGGGTGGCGTGCATCCTCGTCGTCGCGTGCGCCCTCGCGCCGTCGGTCGGCCCGTGGTGGTCGTGCGCGGCCGCGCTCACGCTCGCCCTCGTCCCGCTCCCCGACGTCGCGATGCAGGGCAACGTCTGGAACTCGTTCTGGCCCATGTGGGTCGCGCTCGCCGTGTGGGTCGCCGCCGGCGTCACGCCGCGTACGCGCCCTGGTGCCGGTGCGGTGGGGGTGGGGGCCTTCCTCACCGCGGCGTCCAACCCGATCGGGTCCGTGCTCGCCCTGCCGCTCGCGTCGCGGCTGCGGCACCGTCGCGCGCGACTGTCGGCCGACGGGCTCGCTCTGAGTGGCGTGGCTGTGGGCACGGCGTTCTCGCTCGCGTGCTATGTCACGCAGGAGCCGCAGACCGCGTACCTCGGGCTGTGGCACCCCGACACGCCGCAGGAGCACCGCGCGTTCAAGACCATCCACGAGGCGGGCGCCACCGCGACCCGCGGCGTCGCGGGGCTGGACGTGGCGGGGCTCCTCGAGCGCGCACCCGGCACGGCGCGCTACGTCGTCACGCAGGCGATGCCCGCGCCCTGGGATGCGCGGCTGCTCGAGCCGGGCACGACGGCGACGTTCTTCGCCGTGCTGGTCGTCGGCGCCGCGCTTGTCTGGCTCGCCGCCCGCTCCGCGCGAGGCACCGACCAGGTGCCCGCGGATGCCGCGCGGGGTCTGCGCTCGCCGCGCGCGGTCGCGGGTCGGATCATGGCGCTCGCTGGGCTCGGGCTCGTTGCCCAGTACGTGCTGGTCGCCGACATGCGGGGCTTCCAGTACCTCTTCGTGCCGGTGGCGTGCGGCTGGATCTGTGCGGTCCTGCTCGCGGGGGCCGCGGCGCGGTCGGGCGGACTGCGCCTCGTGGGTGTCGTACCGTTGCTCGTCGTGGGTGCGGTCGCGATGGTGCAGGAGTTCCGCGACGGGCGTGACCCGGAGATCGACCGCTATCCCTCGACGCCGGCGTGGGCCGATGGGCTCGCGCGGGCGCGGGCAGAGTGCGCCACCTCTGCGCCCGACGAGGTCGTGGTGATCTCCCAGGACGAGACCTACTGGATGGACGCGCCGGTTTTCGTGCGCTGCCGCCACCTGCGCTGACGCGCGCCGATGTCGC
>CAXRBC010000142.1:0-9401 GCA_964228515.1 Ilumatobacteraceae bacterium | reverse complement strand
CGTCGTCGGGTCGAGCGACGCGTCGCGCAGCCACTGCGCGTGGTAGCGCGCCTCGAGGCCTCCGTGCCAGGTCACGCGCACCACGGCGCCGCCCTGCTCGACGCGCGCCCCCGCCGCCACGCGCTCAGCGTACGTAGGTCGCCACCGTCTCCACGTGCGGCGTGTGCGGGAAGAGGTCCAGCACCCGCACCTCGCGCGGCGCATACCCCGCGCCCGCGAGCAGCCGCGCGTCCCGCGCCCCGGCGACGGGATCGCAGCTCACGAGCGTCAGCACCTCGGCGTCGGCGGCGACCCTCGCCGCCACGCCGGCCGCGCCCAGCCCCGAGCGCGCGGGGTCGGCGACCACCAGGTCCGCCGGCAGCGCGCGCCATTGCTCCACGCGCGCCTCGACCACGGTGGCGGCGCGCTCCCTCAGGTTGTGCCGCGCGTCGGCGCACGCGTGCTCGCTCGACTCCACCACCACGGAGCGCGCGGCCGACGTGGGCAGCGAGGCGGCGAACAGCCCCACGCCCCCGTACGCGTCGATCATCACGAGGTCGGCCCGCCCGCGCAGCCCCGGCGCGGCGGCGTCCACCGGGGCGCGCACGGCGCGCACGAGCGCCGCAGCCGCCCACGGCGACGGCTGGAAGAACGCGGCCATCGACACCCGCAGCGCCACTCCATCTACCTCCTCGGGGAGCGGAGCGCCCGCCCCCGCGACCACACCCTCGGGCAGGCGCGTCAGGCGCGGCCGCGCGGGCCGCGCCGCCCGTCCCCGCTCCGCCGGGTGTGCCCACACCCCTCGCTCGCCCGTCGCCACGCTGCAGCGCAGCGTCACCTCCCCCTCGCCGCGCACCTGCGACGTCGCGATCAGCTCGTTGAGTAGCGGGTGCGCCACGAGGCACGGATCCACCGCCCCCACCTCGCGCGCCCCCGCGCGGCGGAAGCCCAGCCGCCCGCCCTCCGCCACCGCCATGCGCACGGTCGTGCGCCGCGCCTCCGCGGGCAGCGCCTCGCCGAGCACCACCAGCGCGTCCGCCTCCTCCGCGGGCCAACGGCCCGTGCGCACCATCGCCTCCACCACGATCGCGCGCTTGGCCTCGCGCTGCGCGGTCGCCGCGAGGTGCTGCCACCCGCACCCTCCACACCCGGCCGCCACGTGCGGGCACGGCGGCACGACGCGGTGCGGCGACGCCTCGAGCACCTCGGTCACCACGCCGCGCGCGTAGTCCGCGCGCTCCGCCACCCACGCGACGCGCACCCGCTCGCCCGGCAGCGCCCCATCGACGAATGCGACGCGCCCGTCGGCGCGTCGCACGAGCGCCTCGCCTCCCGCGACGAGTCGCTCCGCCACGAGGTCCTCGCCCGTCATCGGGTCGACCCTAGGCTGATGGGGTCATGCGCCCGGTGCACATCGCCCCGTCGGTGCTGCCCGTCGACTTCTCGCGTCTCGGCGACGCGATCCGCGACCTCGACGCCGCGGGCGTCGACCGCATCCAGTGGGACGTCATGGACGGCCAGTTCGTCCCCAACCTCACGTTCGGCCCCGACGTCGTCGCCTCCACCCGCGCGCTGACGAAGGTCCCGTTCGAGGCGCACCTCATGGTGCTCACGCCCGACGTGCTCGCCGCACGCTGGGTCGAGGCCGGCTGCCAGCGCCTCATCGTGCACGCCGAGGCCTGCACGCACCTGCACCGCACGCTCGGCGCGATCCGCGACCTCGGCGCCACCGCAGGCGTGGCCCTCAACCCCTCGACGCCCGCCTCCGAGGTCGCCCACGTGCTCGACCTCGTCGACCTCGTGCTCGTGATGACGGTCAATCCCGGCTTCGGCGGCCAGCGCTACATCGCCACCATGGAGCCCCAGGTCGCGGAGGTCCGCGCACTGATCCGGCGCGCCGGCCTTGACGACGCCGTCGACCTCGAGGTGGACGGCGGCATCAGCGTCGACCCCGTCGGCGGTGCCGCGCGCGCGGGTGCCAACGTGCTGGTCGCCGGCTCCGCGCTCTTCCGCGACCCGCGCGGCCTCGGCCCCGCGGTCGCCGACCTCCGCGCCGCCGCCGTCAGCGCCCTCGGCTGAGGCGCCGCAGCGCGGCGCCGCCGCTCAGCGAGCCCGGCGCCGCGCGATCAGGCGCTTCACCGCCACGAGCCCCACGAGCGCCGCGAGCGCCAGCCCCGCGGGCACGATCACCGCGAGCGCGACCTGCGCACCCTCGCCCCGCAGCGTCGCGAGCACGCCCGCCTCGACGCGGCGACCCGTCGGCAGGATCGTCATGACGGGGTCCTCGAGCTCGGGGCACGGCGCGTCCGACTCGTCGATGCCCACCACGGCGTCGCCCCCGAACAGCGGCGCGGGCTCCTTGACCTTCGACTCCAGCGTCGCCGCGTACGGCGACGCCTTGGCCCCCACGAGGTACGTCTCGCCGACGTCGAGGAAGTCCGCCTCGCGATTCGGATATCGCACCACCACGATCGCGCCGTCGGAGTAGCCGCCGAGGTCCCCGGCGCGCACCTGCACGACCTCGTACGTCGCCGTCAGCTCGTCGTGCGACGCGAGCCGCCCGAGGAACGCCACCTGCGCCGGCTCCGGCACCCTGCACCCCTCGGGGATCGTCGTCTGCGTCGTGGAGCCGACGGCGGGCGCTTCGCCGCCGGTGCCCTCGCCCGTGTCGCCCTGCTCGTCGGGGATCGCGTCGTCCCCCGGCACGGTCGTGTCGACCCCGGGCGCACTCCGCCGCGCGATCGCGCCGTCCACGCGCCGCACCCCTAGCGGCCGGTGAACTTCGGGTCCCGCTTCTCGAGGAACGCCGTCATCGCCTCCGCGGTGTCCGCGGTCCCGAAGTTGATCGCCTGCGCCGCGGCCTCGGACTCGAGGGCCTCCTCGAGCGTCGAGGTGAGCGAGTCCTGCAGCAGTCGCTTCGTCGCCGCGAGGGCGATCGGCGGCCCCGCCGCCAGTCGACGCGCCCACTCGTCCACGAACGCGTCGATCTCCCCGTCGGGCAGCACGCGATTCACGAGGCCCATGGCCGCGGCGTCTGCCGCGCCGACGATGTCGGCGAACAGCGCGAGTTCCTTGGCGCGGTGCAGCCCCACGCGTCGCGGCAGCACCCACGACCCGCCGAAGTCCAGCGACAGCCCGCGCCGCGCGAAGATCTCGGAGAAGCGCGCGCCCTCCGCCGCCACGACGAGGTCGCAGCCCAGCGCGAGGTTGCACCCCGCGCCGACGGCGACGCCCCGGACCTTGGCGATCGTCGGCTGCGGCAGGTGGTGCAGCGCGAGACACGCGGCGTTGACCCGGCGCATGCGCGCCATCGGCGTCACGTTGGGACGGCCCACATCGCCCGCCGTGCCGACCCCGCCGCCCGTCGCGCCGGCACCCCCGGCGCCGCCGCGCGCGGCCTCGCCGGGCCCGCCGCGGCCCGACAGGTCGGCCCCGGAGCAGAACTCCCCGCCGGCTCCCGTCAGCACCACGGCGCGGTCGTCGGCGCGACCCGCGATCTCCTCGAATGTCTCCGTCAACTCGCGCCACATCACGTCGTTGGCCGCGTTCTTCTTCGACGGACGGTTCATCGTCACGGTCACGACGCCGTCGCGGCGCTCCACGAGCAGCGTCTCGCGCGCTCCCGACACCGTCCCCACGCGGATCAGGCTACGCGGCGATACTGAGGCCGTGGGATTCGACCCGCACCGCCGCTTCCGTGCGCGCCCGGTCGACTACGCGGTCGTCGCGGGCGCGCTCGTCGTGATCGCGGCGTTGCTCGCGTGGGCATTCGTCGGCGGATGCCCGGCCCCGCGCGATACGTCCACCCCACACGATCAGTCCACCCCGTACACCTCGCGCCCCGCGCATGAGCCATCACCCGCGCCGCGCCCGCCGGGCGCTCGGCATCTGGGACGGCCTCTACGGCCCCGTCGAGGTGCGCCGCGTGCAGCCCTACGAGGCGCACAAGCAGTACGTCTGCCCGGGCTGCCACCGCGACATCCCGCCTCGCACAGGCCACGTCGTGTGCGTGCCGCGCGACGCGGCCGACCTGCGGCGCCACTGGCACCGCGCCTGCTGGGACCGCCGCTCGCACGCGCACTGACGCCCCGCCGCGCCGCCACCCCGCCGCTCGCCCTAGAACGCCCCCTCGCGCACCTCCACCCGCGCGCCCATGACGGCCGCGACGTCGAATCGCAGCCGCACCGCCGGCCCGACCCCGCACGCTGCGCGCCGCCGCGCGAGCCAGGTCGTTGCCGCCGCGCGCAGGTGCCGCCGCTTGGCCGCCGTCACCGCCTCGAAGGGCGACCCGTGGCGCGCGCGGCGGCGCGCCTTGACCTCGACGAACGCCACCACCGACCCCCGCACGACCACCAGGTCCAGCTCCCCGCCGCGCACGCGCCAGCGGCGGTCGAGCACCGTCCAGCCCTCCCGCTCGTAGCGCCTCGCCACGAGGTCCTCGGCCCACCGGCCGTGCGCCACCCGCGACCGGTCGGGGAGACCCGCGCCTACTCGTCGCCCTTGGGCAGCTCCTCGACGTTGACGTCCTTGAACGTCATCACCCGCACCCGCGGCACGAATCGGCTCTTGCGGTACATGTCCCACACCCATGCGTCGGTGAGCGTCACCTCCACGAGGGGTCGCGCGCCGTCGGCACGCACCTCCACGTCGACCGTGTTGGCCAGGTAGAACCGCCGGTCAGTCTCCACCGCGAAGCGGAACATCCCGACGACGTCCTGGTACTCCTGCGCGAGCTGCAACTCGCGCTCGGCCTCGAACTGCTCGAGGTCGTCGGTGTTCAATGTGTGACCGAGAGCGCCGACGCGGCCGCGCTCAGCCCTCGACGTCCTCGCGCTTCTCGAGCACCTTGGCGGCCTTGCCGAGTCGCGACCGCAGGTACGTGAGCTTCGCGCGGCGCACGTCGCCGCGGCGCACGACCTCGAGCTTGGAGACCGACGGGCTGTGCTTGGGGAACGTGCGCTCGACGCCCACGCCGTAGCTGAGCTTGCGCACCGTGTAGCTCTCGGACGCGCCGGAGCCCTGGATGCCGATCACGTTGCCCTGGAAGACCTGCACGCGCTCCTTGCCGCCCTCGACGACGCGCACGTGCACCTTCACCTCGTCGCCCGGCAGGAAGTCGGGGATGTCGGAGCGCAGCGTGCCGGAGTCGACGATGTCGGTGGGCTTCATAGGGAGGCTTCAGGATACGGGACCGCGGGGAACTCTTCCAACAGTCGCCGATCGTCCGCGCTCAGCCCGCCCCGCGCATCGATGAGGTCCGGGCGCCGTGCGATCGTTCGGTGCAATGCCTGCGCGCGGCGCCAGCGCGCGATGCGCGCATGGTCGCCGCCGCGCAGGACCTCGGGCACCTCCCACCCGCGCCAGACGGCCGGCCGCGTGTAGTGCGGCTCCTCGAGGAGGCCCTCGGCGAAGCTCTCGGTCTCGGGCGACGCGTCGTTGCCCATCACGCCCGGCAGCAGTCGCGTCGTCGCCTCGATCACGAGGCACGCAGCGACCTCGCCGCCCGCGAGCACCACGTCGCCCACCGAGATCTCGCCGTCGGCGAGGTGCTCGACGACGCGGTGGTCCACGCCCTCGTATCGCCCGCAGACGAGGGAGAAGCCCGGGCCGGCCGCGAGCCGCCGCGCCGCGGCCTGGTCGAAGCGCGCACCCCCCGGGGTCAGCACGTAGAGCGGCCGCTGCGGCGCCACGGCCTCGACGGCAGCGAAGACCGGCTCGGCCCGCAGCAACATCCCGGGCCCCCCGCCAAAGATCGTGTCGTCCACGCGCCGCGTCGCGTCGCCCCAGTCGCGCAGGTCGTGGCAGCGCAGGTCCACCCTGCCGTCGCGTCGCGCGCGGCCGAGCAGGCTCTCGGCGCACCAGGCGTCCACCATGCCGGGGAACACCGAGAACACGTCGATGCGATACGCGCCGGCTCCCGCGCCGCCCCCAGCCGCGACCTCGCTGCCCCCCGTGGCGTCGCCCGCGGCGCTCACTCGAAGATCCCCTCGGGCGTCGCCACGTGCAGCACGCCCTCCTCGCGCCGCACGACGAACGGCACCGGCACCAGCGTCCCCGACTCGAGCTCGAGCATGGCGTGCGCGGGGCTGTCGACCACCGCGACGACGCGACCCCGGTCGGTGCCCGCGGCGTCCACCACCCGTGCGCCGATCATCTCGTGCACCCAGAGCCGGCCGTCGGTGGCGAGCGGCTCCGCCCACAGCGCCTCGCCCGACAGCAGCCGAGCTCGCTCCGGTGCGTCGACGCCCTCGAAATGCACGAGCCACGTCGAGTCGTACGGCGAGCGGTGCGCGGCGTGCGTCGCCGCCCGGCTCGCGCGCGCCACCACCAGCCAGCGCCCCGCGGCGTGCAGGCGCGCGCCGACGGCGGTGCGCTCGTCGCGGGGGGTGAAGAAGTCGACTCGCAGGTCCCCGCGCACGCCGTGCGCGCGCCCGATGCGCCCGACCTCGATCAGGCCGGCGGGTGTGGTCGACTCAGTCGTCGAGGAAGTCGACATCCACGTCGGCGCCGTCGCGGGTGGCGGCGGCACGCACGACGGTGCGGATGCTGGCGGCCGTGCGGCCGCGGCGGCCGATCACGCGGCCCAGGTCGCCGTCGGCGACGCGGACCTCGAGGACGACCTGGTCGTCGTCCTCGACCGCGTCGACGCGCACCTGGTCGGGCACGTCGACGATCGAGCGGACGATGTGCTCGAGCACCGCCACTGCGGTGGGGGCGCCGCTCACGAGCGGGCGGGGGCGGCCGAGGCCTTCGCGGCCTTCTTCGAGGCCTCGAACTCGGCCCATGCGCCGCACGCCTCGAGCAGCTTGCGCACGCGGTCCGACGGCAGCGCGCCGTCGTGCAGCCAGCGCAGCAGACGCGGGGTGTCGACGGTGACTGCGGAGGGCTCCTGGCGAGGCATGTAGGTGCCGAGGATCTCGAGGATCTTGGCGTCGCGGGCCGAGCGGGTGTCGGTGGCGACGATGCGGTAGTGGGGGTGCTTCGGCTTGCCGACGCGGGAGAGGCGGATCTTCACTGACATGGACTCGTCAGGCTATCGGGAGCCCCGCGGGCAGCCCAACGCGCCCGCCCTTGCCCGCCCTCTTCATCATCGATCGGGCCTCGAGGAACTGCTTCACGAGCCGGTTGACGTCCGCCACCTGCGTCCCCGATCCCTTCGCGATGCGCGCGCGGCGGCTCCCGTTGATGATCTCGGGCCGCGCGCGCTCCTCTGGCGTCATCGAGCGGATGATCGCCTCGGTCCGGCGGACCTGGTCGTCGCCGATCTCGGCGTCCCGCACCTGCGCGGGCACGCCGGGCAGCATCCCGAGCACCTGCGAGAGGGGGCCCATCTTCTTGAGCTGCTGCAACTGCGCGAGGAAGTCCTCGAGCGTGAACTCCCCCTGCAGCAGCCGCGCCGCCGTCGCCTCGGCCTCCTTCTGGTCGAAGGCCCGCTCGGCCTGCTCGATCAGCGTGAGCACGTCGCCCATCCCGAGGATCCGCCCGGCCATGCGATCGGGGTGGAACTGCTCGAAGGCCTCGATCTTCTCCCCCGTCGCGGCGAACGCGATCGGCGTGCCGAGCACCCGCTTCACGGACAATGCGGCGCCGCCGCGGGCGTCGCCGTCCAACTTCGTGAGGATCACGCCGTCGATCGCCAGGGTCTCGCCGAATCGCCGGGCGACCGTCACCGCGTCCTGGCCGATCATGGCGTCCACGACGAGGAACGTGTACCGCGGCGACGTCGCCGCCGAGATCCGCCCGATCTCGGACATCATCTCGTCGTCGATCGCGAGGCGGCCCGCGGTGTCGACGATCACGACGTCGCGGCCGGTGCGCCGCGCCTCTTCCACGCCCCCGCGCGCGGTCGCGACGGGGTCGGGCGCCCCGGACGCGCCCGCGGCGTCCGAGCCGGGCGCGCCGCCCGCGCTCCACCTCGGCACGCCGATCTGGCCCGCGAGCACGCGCAGCTGCTCGACGGCCGCCGGCCGCTGCAGGTCGGCCCCGACGAGCAGCGGCTGACGCCCCTGCGACTTGAACCACGCGGCGAGCTTGGCCGCGCTCGTCGTCTTGCCCGAGCCCTGGAGGCCGGCCATCAGCACGACGGTCGGCGGCTGGCTCGCGTAGGTGATCGCGAGGGTCTCGCCGCCGAGCATGCCGACGAGCGACTCGTGCACGGCCTTGATGACCTGCTGCCCGGGGTTGAGGGCCTTCGACGCGGTCGCGCCGATCGCCGCGGCGCGGATCTCGGCGACCACGGCGCCGACGACGTCGAGGTGCACGTCGGCCTCGAGCAGCGCGGTGCGGACCTCGGCGAGGACCTCGTCGACGTCCTGCTCGGTCAGCCGACCGCGGTTGCGCAGCCCCTTGAGGATCCCGCCGAGCCGCCCCGACAGCGCGTCAAACATCAGCCCCGCAGGCTACGACCCCGCTCTCGCGGCGCGTCCGGGCCCGCGCCGTCGCGCGGGTGCATCCGCGCGACGGGCGTCAGGCGTCGAGGAGCGCGGCGACGAAGTCGTCGGGCACGAACGGCGCGAGGTCCTCGATCCCCTCGCCGAGCCCCACGAGCTTCACCGGGATCCCGAGCTCGGCCTCGATGGCGAAGACGATCCCGCCCTTGGCCGAGCCGTCGAGCTTCGTGAGCACCACGCCCGTCACGCCCGTCGCGGCGGCGAACTCGCGGGCCTGCACCAGCCCGTTCTGGCCCGTCGTCGCATCCACGACCAGCAGCACCTCGCGCACGACCCCCGCGGCCTTGTCGGCCACGCGGCGCACCTTGCGCAGCTCCTCCATCAGGTTGGCGTTGGCCTGCAGGCGCCCCGCGGTGTCGGCGATCACGAGATCCGCGCCGCGCGCCGCCCCGCGCTGCACCGCGTCGAAGACCACCGACGACGGGTCCGCGCCCTCGGCCCCGCGCACGAGCTCCGCGCCCGCGCGCTGCGCCCACGCGGCGATCTGATCGCCCGCCGCGGCGCGGAACGTGTCGCCGGCCGCGAGCACCACCGTGCGCCCCGCGGCGCGCTCGCGCGCCGCGAGCTTGCCGATCGTCGTCGTCTTGCCCGCGCCGTTGACGCCGACGACGAGCCAGACCGTCGGCCCGCCGGCGTCACCCGCCGCCCCGGCGAGCCCGCGCGGCGCGTCGACGAGCAGGCGCGCGAGCTCCGCGCGCAACCGCGGCGCGAGCTCGTCCGCCGATCGCACCTCGCGCGCGTCCACCGCCGCACGACACGCGTCGAGCACCCGCGACGTCGTGCGCACGCCCAGATCGGCCCGCAGCAGCGTCGACTCAAGCCCGGCCCAGGTCTCGTCGTCGATGCCGGAGCGACCCAGCACCCCCGCGACGGCACCCCCGATCGAGGCCCTCGCCCGCGACAGCCGCTCGCGGAGCGAGCCGCCGCTCACGCCGACTTGGCGACGACGCGCTCCACGACGACCCTCGACGA
>CAXRBC010000141.1:0-2738 GCA_964228515.1 Ilumatobacteraceae bacterium | reverse complement strand
CCGTCGCCGAGGAACGCCCACACGCGGCTCTGCGAGGTGTCGTCCAGCTTGCGGTTCAGCAGGTATCGGTTGAATCGCGCCTGGTACAGCGCGGTGAGCGGACCGAGGCCCATCGACACGGTGGGGAACTCCCAGAAGTCCGGCATGAGTCGCGGATGCGGGTAGCTCGACAGGCCGCGGCCGCCGCGGCCGATCTCACGGCGGAAGTGGTCGAGGTCCTCCTCGTGGAGCCGCCGCTCCAGGTACGCGCGCGCGTAGACGCCGGGCGCGGCGTGCCCCTGGTAGTAGACGTGGTCGCCGGCCGCGCCCGCGTCCTTGCCCCTGAAGAAGTGGTTGAAGCCGATCTCGTAGAGGCTCGCCGAGGACGCGAACGTCGAGAGGTGGCCGCCGATGCCCTCCGCGCTCGCGTTCGCGCGCACGACCATGATCGCCGCGTTCCACCGGATGTACGCGCGGATGCGCCGCTCGAGGTGCTCGTCGCCGGGGAACCACGGCTCGTGCTCGGGTGGGATCGTGTTGACGTACGGCGTCGAGACCGTCGCGGGGAAGCTCACCTGGCTCTGTCGCGCGCGCTCGAGCAGCCGGGCGAGCAGGTAGCGGGCGCGGTTCTTGCCCTGGGCGTCGACGACGGCGTCGAGCGAGTCGAGCCACTCCTGCGTCTCGCCCGGGTCGGTGTCGGGCAGTTGGTGCACCGATCCGTCGAAGACCATGTGGTCATTCTCGCAGGCGATCGTCGGCCACAATGGGCCGACATGTCGGCGCTCGTCATCTATACCGACGGCGCCTGCTCGGGCAATCCGGGGCCCGGCGGCTGGGCCTGGGCCGTGGCGCCAGCGGGCGAGCCCAGCGAGACGGGCGGGGAGCCCGCGACCACCAACCAACGCATGGAGGTCACGGCCGCCCTGCGCGCCCTGCGCGCGCACGCGTCCCACGCCGGTCCCATCGAGATCCGGTCCGACTCGACCTACGTGGTGCACTGCTTCCGCGACGGGTGGTGGCAGGGCTGGATGAAGCGCGGCTGGCGCAACTCTCAGCGACAGCCGGTCGCCAACCGCGACCTCTGGGAGCCGCTCATCGACCTGGTCCGGGCGCGCGGCGACGTGACGTTCACGTGGGTCAAGGCGCACAGCGGCGAGCCGATGAACGATCTCGTCGATCGACTCGCGGTTGCCGCCTCGCTCGGTGCTGCGTAGCCTGCCGCGTCGTGGAGATCAGGGGCGCGGTCGCGATCGTCACGGGTGGCGCGTCGGGCATCGGCGCGGCCTGCGCGCGGGCGCTCGCGTCGCGCGGCGCCAAGGTCGTGGTCGCGGACCTCAACGAGGCGAAGGGCTCGGCCCTCGCCGCCGAGATCGGCGGCGCGTTCTGCGCGGTCGACGTGACCAAGACCGACGACATCGTCGCGGCGGTCGAGATGGCGAAGTCCATGGGCCCGGTGCGGGTGCTGGTCAACTCGGCGGGCATCGGCTGGGCGCAGCGCACGGTCGGCAAGGACGGCACGTACGACTCGGCGGCCAACCTCGACGCCTTCAAGAAGGTGATCGCGATCAACCTGGTCGGCACCTTCGACGCGATCCGGATCGTCGGCACGGCCATCTCGAGGTCCGAGCCGATGGACTCCGGTGAGCGGGGCGCGATCGTCAACATCGCGTCGGTCGCGGCGTTCGACGGACAGATCGGACAGGCGGCCTACTCGGCGTCCAAGGGCGGCGTCGTCGGCATGACGCTGCCCATCGCGCGCGACCTCGCCGCCATCGGCGTGCGCGTCAACACCGTGGCGCCCGGCCTCATCGATACGCCGATCTACGGCCAGGGCGAGGCGAGCGACCAGTTCAAGGCCAACCTCCAGAAGGGCGTGCTCTTCCCGCAGCGCCTCGGCACCTCCGAGGAGCTGGCGTCGGTCGTGGTGGAGTGCGTGACCAACAGCTACCTCAACGCCGAGACGATCCGAGTGGATGGCGGCATCCGCATGCCGCCCAAGTGACGACGCACCTCGCCGCCGCGCCCGCCTTCGTCCCGCACGACCACCCCTTCACGCCGTTCGACGAGGCGCCGCCCGCGGACGCGGCAGGCTTCCGGGCGCTGCCGGCGCCCGATGAGATGCTCCCGCCGCTGCCCGCGGCGGGCGCCGAGTTTCGCCATCGCGTCGGCGTGCGGCCGCTCGACGCCGAGCGCTGGCTCCCGCGCGACGCGGAGACCGAGCCGACGCTCGCGATGAAGCGCAGGCTCGTCGCCGAGCGACGCGAGGACGTCGTCGCCCGACTCGACGACGAGCGGGCCTCGGCGCTCGGCCTGGCGCCCGGTCTCGTGGACGACGCCGCCGAGGAGGCGGGCCGGCTGGTGGCCTCGTGGTGCGGCGCGCCGACGCCGGCGAGCGGTGTCGATGCCCTCGTCGATGCCGCGCTCGCGACCGCCGACGACCTCACCGTGCTCGCCCCGACGCCGGCGGGCGGGCTCGTCTTCGTCGCGGGCGTGGTCTGCTCGCCGAGCCGCTGGCGCCTGGCGGAGAAGATCGGCCACGACATGCTCACGGTCCACGCACCCGTCTCCCGCTACGGCGAGCACATCGGCGGCGCGGTCGACACGCTGCTCGCGCGCCTGTCGCCCGAGCGGCCGGTCTGGCGTTCCAACTGGACGCTCGAGGACCACCCGGCGCTCTTCCAGCCGTCGCCGCCGCGCGAGCCGCTCGGGCGCGAGCCCGCAGACCTGTGGATCCGCATGGAGCGCGAGACGCTGCGACG
>CAXRBC010000140.1:0-8988 GCA_964228515.1 Ilumatobacteraceae bacterium | reverse complement strand
CCCCCCTGGCCGTAGCCCTGGTTCGTGAGGCGCGCGCCGCGCAGGTCGCGCCCGATCTCGCGGCCGGCGAGCTCGGCGGCCTCGACCACGCCGCGCCCCGTGGCGGACTCGCGCCCGAGCGACCCGCCGAGCTCGATGGGCTTGCCCGTGACGACCCCCTGCACCACGTGGCCGACGCTGGTGGAGTACTGGTCCATCACCCAGGCCATGACCTGGGAGTTGGTCCCCACGTCGGGCGCGGGCACGTCCTTGTCCGGGCCGAGGAAGGGGATGATCTCCGACACGTAGCGCCGCGTGATCCGCTCGAGCTCGCGCTCGGAGAGCCGCTTGGGGTCGATGGCGATGCCGCCCTTGGCGCCCCCGAGCGGGAGGTTCATGAGCGCGGTCTTGAGCGACATCGCGATGGCGAGCGCGACGACCTCGTCGCGGTTGACCCCCGGGTGGTAGCGGATGCCGCCCTTGGCCGGCCCGCGCGTCGTGTTGTGGTGCACGCGCCAGCCGACGAGATGGTCGCGCGAGCCGTCGTCACGGCGGAAGGGGATGGAGACCTCGAGCACGCGCCGCGGGGCGATGATCGTGTCGATCAGGCCGTCCTCGAGTCGCAACCACTCTCCCGCGCGGCGCACGCGCAGCTCGGCGGCGTGGAGGGCGGGGTCCTTCGCGGCGTTCGCAGCGGACGCGGCGGTCATAGCGGCCTGAGCCTAGGCCACTTGCCGATCTCGTCGAGCGCGGCGAGTGCCTGCGGCATGCGCTCGGGTGCGACGGGGTGGCTGATGAGGTAGCCCTGCGCCTTGGCGCAACCGAGGTCGGCGAGCGCATGCAACTGCTGCACGCTCTCGACTCCCTCGGCGACCACGTCGAGCGACAGCGCCTCGGCCATCGCGACGATCGTCTGCACGATGCTGCGCGCGTTGGCGTCCTCGAGGATGCCGGCGACGAAGGTGCGATCGACCTTGAGGCAGTGGATCGGGAACTTCTGGAGGAACGAGAGCGAGGAGTAGCCCGTGCCGAAGTCGTCGATCGCGATCCGCACGCCGAGATCGGCGAGCCGCCGGAGCGTCGTGAGCGCCTGCGCGGGCTGGCTGATCATCACGCCCTCGGTGATCTCGATCCAGAGCTGGTCGGCGGGGATGCGCGCGCGCAGCAGGGCCTCGTTGACCACCGCCACGAAGTTGGGGTCGTGGAGCTGGCGCGGCGAGACGTTGACCGACATCGTCGCGCCGCGTTGGCAGGCGCCCTGCGCGATCCACTCGCCGAGGTGGGTCAGCGCCTCGAGCAGTGCCCAGGCGCCGATCGGGAGGATCGTGCCCGTCTCCTCGGCGATGGGGATGAACTCCGCGGGGGACACGGGGCGGCCGTCGTCGCGCCGCCAGCGCATGAGGGCCTCGAACCCCACGACGTCGCCGAGTCGCACGTCGACGATGGGCTGGTGGACGAGGTGCAGCTCGCGCCTCTCGAGGGCGCGATAGAGGGCGGTCTCGAGCTCGAGGCGGTGCGTCACGCTGCGGAGCATGGACTCGTCGAAGACCGCGACGCAGTTGCGCCCCGCCTCCTTGGCCCTGTACATCGCCGTGTCGGCGTGGCGCAGGAGGTCCTCCGCGGTGGTCGAGACCCCCGGCTGGTGCACCGCCACCCCGACGCTGGTCGAGACGAAGACGTCGCCCTGGCGCAGCGCGAGCGGCTCGCGGAAGGCCTCGAGCACGTGGTCGGCCACCAGCATCGCGTCGCTCACCTCGCGCGCCTCGGCGTCGAGGACGACGAACTCGTCGCCCGAGATGCGCCCGACGACGCAGCGCGGGGGGAGCGCCACGCGCAGCCGCTGCGCGACCGCCATGAGCACGTCGTCGCCGACCTGGTGCCCGAGGCTGTCGTTGATGTTCTTGAAGCGATCGACGTCGATGAAGAGCACCGCCGGCTTGCGGCCGTCCTCCGCGGCGCGAGCGAGGGCGGCCGCGACGTGGTCGAGCATCAGCAAGCGGTTGGAGAGGCCCGTGAGCGCGTCGGTCTGCGCCGACGCGACGAGCCGCCGCTGGAGTTCCGCGTTGACCCTCAGTGCGGCGGCGACGCGCATCATGACGACGGCCGCCAGCACGGCGATGGAGCACGCCCTGACCGCGCGATCGGTGGGGCCGGCCGGGCCCGCGAGCGTGACGACGACGACGGGCACCACGAGTGCGGCGGTCGTGAGCAGGATGCGTCCGAGCAGGGGGGTGTGGTCGCGGGCCGGTGCGGGCGAGGCGAGGCTCGCCGACGACGGGTGCAGCAGCACGGCCGAGGCGAGGAACAGCGAGAGCACCGACGGCGCGTAGGCGACGTGCGGTGACAGGTCGATGCGGCCCGCGTCGATCGCGGCGTACGCGACGTCACCGGCGATCGACGAGCCGATCGCGCCGGTGACGAACCACACGGCGGGCGTGCGGCGCGCGTCGGAGAGCAGGATCCATGCGAGCACGAAGACGACGACGGCGCTGCCCGCGAGGGTGGCGCCCGCGACCACCGTCGTGACCACGTCGGTCGCCCCCGCGCGCTCCCGCGGCTCGAGCAGCGCGATCCAGATGACGCACCAGGCGCCGAGCGCGACGATGGCCGCATCGGCGAGCACGGCGCCCGGGTCGCGCCCGAGGCGGCGGCGGACGGTGACGACGAGCCCCGAGACCAGCACGACCTGCACCGCGAGGAAGGCGACGGATGCGGCGAGCGAGCGCGCGCCGGAGGCGCCGGCGCGCTGGTCGAGCACCTGCCCTGCGGCGAGGCACGCGACGAGCACGGCGAGCGGTGCGACCACCCGGGGGCCGGGCGCGTGCACCGCGGCGCCGACGGCGAGCGCGACGACGAGCTGGACGATCGCGACGGGATAGGCCCACCCGTGCCCGTCCGCGGGCGCGCCCGCGAGGTGCGCCGCGACGACGACCACGCCCGCGACGGCGACGCCCCAGGCGGCCCGTGCCACGGTCGCTCGGCCCGACGCCACGAGGGCCAAGGTTAGGTTCGGCCGCGCGGCCGATCGCGCCGGTGCGTGCGACGCGGATCGCGACCGGTGCCGCATCCGCGCGGACGCACGGAGTACCATCGTCGCGGGCGGAGGCTCGCGCGCGATGCGCGCGTCCACGAGGAGCCGACCCCATGCACGCCACATGTACGTGACGCGACACTCGCAGGTCGCGGATCGCGCCCTGCGCGACTCGCTGTGGGCGCTCTATCGGCGTGCCTACGCGCCGGTCGCGGCCGACTCGCCGACGCACGAGATGCTGGACCGCGACGAGTTCGACGGGCAGCTGCTCGAGCAGACCAATCGCGTGTGGGTCGCGTGGGACGATCGGATGCCCGTCGCGATGACGCTGGTGTCGACGAGCGTGCGGGCGACCCGCTGGCTCAGCGAGGAGTACTTCGAGCGCCATTACCCCGAGCGACACCGTGCGGGACAGGTGCACTACGTCGTGTGGGTCGTCGTCGATCCCGACGCGGACCCGCACGGCGCCAATCTCCTGCTGGCGCGGCAGGCGCTGGCCGTGGAGGCGAAGGAGGGTGCGCTCCTCGTGTTCGACGTCCCGGAGACGCACGAGCCCGGCTCCGACGGCGTGGGTCGCGCCGCCGAGTTGATGCTGCGCATGGCGCGACTCGTCGGCACGGTCGACCTGCTGCCGCTGACCACGCAGCGGTACTACGCGCTCGACTTCACTCGCGCCGCCCGGGACCACACGACGGAGACGAGGATCCCCGCGCGGCGGTAGCCTCGGTGGCGCCAATGAGCGTCTCCGTCGCCTCGGTGACCGTGGTCGTCCCCGGGAGCCATCTGATGGGCGGCCTGCTCGGCGAGCGAGACGAGCATCTGAGGCTCATCGAACGGTCGTTCCCCGACACGTCGGTGCGCGTGCGCGGCAACGAGGTCGCCATCTCGGGACCCGACGCGCCGATGGTCGGTCGCCTCGTCGAGGAGCTCGCCGGCCTCATGCAGCGCGGCGAGACCGTGGACCTCGTGGTCGTCGGGCGCAGCATCGACATGGTGAGGGCCAACGAGCGGCCGAGCGAGGTGCTGACGGGCGAGATCCTGCGCAGTCACGCGGGCCGTCCGGTGCGGCCCAAGACCGCGGGCCAGAAGCGCTACGTCGACGCCATCCGCAGCCACGTCGTGACGTTCGGCCTCGGGCCGGCCGGCACGGGCAAGAGCTGGCTGGCCGTCGCCATGGCGGTGCAGGCGCTGCAGTCGCGGCGCGTACAGCGGATCATCCTCACCCGGCCCGCGGTGGAGGCGGGGGAGCGCCTCGGCTTCCTGCCCGGGGACCTCATGGCGAAGATCGACCCCTACCTGCGGCCGCTGTACGACGCGCTCCACGACATGCTCGGCCCCGAGGGCGCGCAGCGGCTGACCGAGCGCGGCGTGCTCGAGGTGGCACCCCTCGCCTTCATGCGCGGCCGCACGCTCAACCAGAGTTTCGTCATCCTGGACGAGGCGCAGAACACGACGCCCGAGCAGATGAAGATGTTCCTCACGCGCATCGGCTTCGGCACCCAGGCCGTCGTGACGGGCGACCCGACGCAGGCCGACGTGCCCGGGGGGCGCAGCGGCCTCGCCGGCATCGAGCGGACGCTCGCGGGGATCGACGGCCTCGCCTTCGTGCGCTTCGACGGGCGCGACGTCGTGCGTCACCGGATCGTGGCGGACATCGTCGCGGCCTACGAGCGCACGGGGTCGAGCGACGCGCCGGTGGCGCGTGCCTGATCCCCGCCCCACGCGCCAGCGGCCCCGACGCATCGGCGGCGACGGCGACCCGCTCGACGTGGAGGTGCACTGCGCCGACGAGCAGGCCGACGTGGCGCTCGACCTCGCGCGATGGCGCGGGCTCGCGCTCGACGTCGTGCGCGCCGAGGGCGTGCGCGGTGACGCGCAGCTCGGCCTGACCTTCGTCGGGGAGCACGCGATGGCGGAGCTCAACGCCGCGCACATGGGCCACGAGGGCCCGACCGACGTGCTCGCCTTCCCCGTGGACGTCGTCGACACGACGCGCACGCCGGGGCCCGCCACGCACTCGCGGGCGCCCGAGCCCGGGCGGACCGACGAGTCGGATCACACGCTCCTGCTCGGCGACGTCGTCGTGTGTCCCGCGGTGGCGCGTGCGCAGGCACCGTCCCACGCGGGCACGGTGGACGACGAGATCGCACTGCTGGTCGTGCACGGCATCCTGCACGTGCTCGGCCACGACCACGACGCGGAGGCGTCCGCGGCGCGCATGCACGCGCGGGAGCGCGCGCTGTTGGAGGCACACCACTGGCGCGGACCGGCGCCGGCCCACTTCCGCCACGTGCCGAGGGAACCGTGACGTCCGTCGACGTCTGGCTGCTCGTCGCGGTCGCCGCGATCCTCGTGGTGCTCACCGTGCTGGCGCTCGCCGAGATGAGCCTGTCGCGGATCACGAAGCAGAAGGCCGAGGCGCTCGCCGCGGAGGGTCACCGGTCGGCGAGGTGGATGCTGCGCCTCGCTGCGGAGCCGACGCGCTGGGTCAACCCGCTGTTGCTGACGGTCAACATCCTGCAGACCGTGCAGGCGACGCTGACCGGCGTCGTCGCCGGGCGGCTCTTCGGCGCCGCGGGTGTCGCGATCGGCGTGGCGGCCAACGTCGTCGTGTTCTTCGTGCTGGCGGAGGCGGTGCCCAAGACCTACGCCGTGCTGAATCCCGTGCGCGGCGCGGCGATGACCGCGCGACTCGTGCACGCCCTCGTCGGCTTCTGGCCGCTGCGCCTCGCCTCCGACGGGCTGATCCGCCTGACCAACGTGATCGTGCGGGGTCGCGGTCTCGCGGAGGGACCCTTCATCAGCGAGCAGGAGTTCCTGGGGCTCGTCGAGGCCGCCGCCAAGGACAGCGTCATCGAGCACGAGGAGCGCGAGCTCATCGAGTCCGTGATCGAGTTCGGCGACACGGTGGTCCGCGAGATCATGGTGCCCCGGCCGGACATGGTCGTGATCGAGGACGACGTGGACGTCACCCGCGCCCTCGACGCCGCCGTGCAGCACCGGGTGAGCCGCATGCCGGTCATGCGGGCCGACGACGACGAGCACGACGACCTCGTCGGCATGGTGTACACCAAGGACCTCATCGCGCTCGAGCGCTCCGGGCGCGGGGGCGACTCGGTGCGCACGCACCTGCGGGACGTGGAGGTCGTGCCGGAGACCAGTCTCGTGTCGGAGCTGATGCGCCGCATGCAGGGAGAGAAGTTCCACCTCGCGCTCGTGGCCGACGAGTACGGCACCATCAGCGGCCTCGTGACGCTCGAGGACTGCCTCGAGGAGCTCGTGGGCGAGATCGTCGACGAGCACGACGAGGACGACACCTCGGTGCGCGTGGTGGACGGTGGCCTCGTCGTCGCGGGCTCGACGACGATCGATCGAGTCAACGACTCGCTGGCCGCCCTCGGTGGCACGGTCACGGAGACCGAGCACGACACGATCGGCGGCCTGGTCTTCGGGGAGCTCGGCCACGTGCCCGAGGCCGGCGAGGCGATCGTGCGGGACGGCTGGCGGTTCGTCGTCGAGCAGATGGACGGGCGTCGCATCCAGTTGGTCCGCGTGCGCCGCTCGGCGTAGGGTCGCGACCGTGGACGTCTCGCTGCGCGGCAAGGTCGCCCTCGTGACGGGCGCGTCGCGGGGCATCGGCAAGGCCATCGCCGCCTCGTTCGCCGCCGCGGGTGCCAAGGTGATGATGACCTCGCGCAAGGAGCCGGCGCTCGCCGCGGCCGCGCGCGACATCGACGGCGAGACCGCGATCCATGCGTCCAATGCGGGCGACCCCGCGGCCGCGGTCGAGTGCGTGCGCGCGACCATCAGACGCTTCGGCGCCGTGGACATCCTCGTGAACAACGCCGCGACCAACCCGTACTTCGGGCCGACGCTCGAGGTGGACGAGGGTCGCTACGACAAGACGTTCCAGGTCAACCTCCGCGGACCGGTCTTCTGGTCCAAGGCGGCGTGGGATGCCTGGATGAAGGACCACCCCGGTGTGATCGTCAACGTCGCCTCCGTCGGCGGACTCCGCGCCGAGTACGGCCTCGGCGTCTACAACGTGACGAAGGCGGGCCTCATCCACCTCACCCGCCAGCTCGCCGGTGAGCTGGGCCCCACGCGCGTGGTCGGCATCGCGCCGGGCCTCGTGCGCACCGACTTCGCCAAGGTGCTCGTGGACACGGTCGGCGACACGCTCGCCGCGTCGCTGCCCACCCGCAGGATCGGCGAGCCGCAGGACATCGCCAACCTCGTGACCTTCCTCAGCTCGGATCGCGCGTCGTGGATCACCGGCGAGACCTACGTGATCGACGGCGGTGCGGGGGTGCGCTCCGGCGCGATGTAGTCGCCGCCGCGCGCGAGCGTGCGCGCCCCGGCCGCGAGGGCCGCGGCGATGGTGACCGCCGAGACGAGGTACGTCGCGCGCAGGCCGAATCGGTGCGCGATCAGACCCCCCGCGATCGCACCGATCGCCATGGTGCCGGTGCCGAGGAAGCGGTACATCGAGTTGACCCTGCCGAAGAGCGGACCCGGGATCAAGCGCTGGCGCAGGCTGACGGTGACGACGTTCCACGTCGTGCCGGCGATGGACATCACCACTCCCGAGATCGTCACCGCCACCACGTGCGGCACCAGGCCGGGCACCGCATCCGCCACGGCGAACACCGCGTAGGCGACGACCATCGCCGGCCCCGCGCCGAGGCGACGAGCGACCCGCTCGCCCAGCAACCCGCCGGCGACTGCGCCGAGTGCCATCGCCGAGAGCAGCAGGCCGAAGCCGCGAGGACCCAGCCCGAGCTCGTCGGCGGCGTACTTCACGAAGACCGACGCGCCGAGCGTGTGGCACGCGTTGGCGACGCCGAGCATGAGCGCGAGGGTGCGCAGCTGGCGGTGGCGCCACAGCCACGCCATGCCCTCGCGCAGCTCGCGCGAGAAGCGCCGCGGGGGCGCGACGGGCGCGTCGGGGGTGCGGGGCGCGGGCCCGCCGTCGGCGAGCGTGCGCACGCCCGCGAGGAGCATGCCCGCCGCGAGCAGCGCGAGCGCGTTGACCCCGAAGGGCGCGGCCGCGAGGGCGGCGAAGAGCCATGCGCCGAGCGGCAGTCCGAGGACGGAGTTGGTCACGATCTCCGCGGCGTAGAGGCGGCCGTTGGCGCGCTCGAGCAGGTCCTGCGGGACGACGGCGGGCAGGAATGCCTGCGCGGCCATGTCGAAGACGACCTCGCATGCGCCGATGGCCAGCGTGATCGCGAGCAGCAGCGGGATCGTGAGCGTGTCGGTCCACGTCGTGACCGCGATGAGTGCGAACGCGGCGCAGCGCCCGAGGTTGGCTCGCACCATCGCGGCGCGTCGGTCCCAGCGGTCGAGCCACACGCCCGCGGGCAGGGAGAGCACCAGCCACGGCAGCGTCGCCGCGAAGGTGACGAGTGCGATGAGTCGCGCGTCGCGCGTCAACGACAGCGCGAGCAGCGGGCCGGCCGACGCGGCGACACCGTCCCCGAGGTTGGACACCGCGCTGGCGGCGAACAGCCGCGCGTAGGAGCGGGGGAGTCGGCTCACCCGTCGCCCCGGGACACGAGCGCGGCGCGGCGCGGCTTGCCGAGTGCGGTGCGCGGGATCTCGGCGACCACCTCGAGCCGGCGCGGCACCGCGTAGGAGGGCAGGGTGCGCGCGGCGTGCTCGCGCAGGACGTCGAGCGTGGGAGGCTCGCCGGTGGGCACGACCCAGGCCGTGACGACCGCGCCCCACTCGGGGTCGGGGACGCCGCGCCCGGCGACGTCCGCGACTGTGGGGTGATCGGCGAGCGCGCGTTCGACGGCGTCGGGCCAGACGTGGTTGCCGCCCGTCACGATCAGGTCGTCGCCGCGACCGAGCACCCGGAGGCGTCCCTCGCGCCACTCGCCGAGGTCCCCCGTGGCGAGCCACCCGTCGGCCCCGGCGAGGGGCGAGCCGTCGCGCAGGCGCGGCGCGACCATGGGCCCGCGCAGCTGGACCTC
>CAXRBC010000139.1:0-2942 GCA_964228515.1 Ilumatobacteraceae bacterium | reverse complement strand
GGCACGCGCCACGCGCTCACGAACCCGACGGGCACCGTCTCGCTCGGCTCCTCCACCACCGCGACCGACAGCCCCTGCAGCCGCAGCCGCTGCACCGCCTCCTCGCGCGCCTGGCCGCTCACGTCGAGCAGCACGCCGAGCTGCGGTAGCTCCGACACGACGATCTCTAGCCGCGAGCCCTCGCGCAGCGACGCGCCGGCCGGCGGCACCGTGCGGATCACCGCGCCGAACTCGACGTCCACGCTGCGCTCCGCGCGCACCACCACATCCCACCCGAAGGGCGCCACGGTGTTGCGCGCCTCGGCCTCCGCGCCCGCCGCGAGGTCCGGCACCACGTGCGCGGGCCGCGCGAGCAGCATCGCCGCCACGCCGGCTGCCGCCGCGAGCACCACCCCGGCGACCGCGAGCCACGCCCGTCGGTAGCGCCGACGCGACTCGGGCGCCTCCGGCTCCGCCACCCGTTCGTCGCGACCCGCCGGCGCGACGTCGGCCAATGGCGCCTCGCGCCCCGCGCTCGGCGCGGTCACCGGCTGCTGTCTCGTGATGACGTCGGCGAACTTCCGCGCCGCCACGGTCTCGATCGGTGCGGGTGGCGGCATCTTGCCCGCGGCCGCGGCCAGCGCCTGGCCCAGCTCGAGCGCGCTGCCCCGCTCCTCGGGCGCGGGGCGGCCCGCGCGCTCCACGGGCGCCGCGACGGCGCCGAACTCGGCCGACACCGGCCGCAGGCGGTCCACGCGGTTGGCGAGCGTGGCCGCCACCGTGTCGCCGACGTTGGGCACGTCGCCCGACATCGCCTCGACGAGCGTGATCGCGAGCGCGTACACGTCGGACGCCGCCGACGCACCCGTCCCGAGGCCGACCTCCGGGGCCGCGTATCGCGACTGCTCGAGGCTCATCTGGTCGACGGTGGCGGCGCGCTTGGTGCCGAGGCCGATGAGGCGTACGCGTCCGTCGTCGCCGAACACGAGGGTGGCCGGTCGCACGTCGCCGTGCACGTGGCCGCTCGCGTGCACGGCGTGGAGCGCGCGACACACGTCGATGCCGACGACCACGGCCTGCGACGGGGTGAGCCGCCGCCCGCGGTCGAGGTACTCGCGCAGCGTGCCGTGCTCCCACCGGTCGGTGACGCTGAAGGCGTAGCGGCGCCCGTCGATCGTCTCCTCGCCCCAGTCGGTCACGGTGATCACGGCGGGGTGGCGCACCTTGGCCACCTGGGACATCTGCAGTCGGTACGCCTCCACGCCCTCTGACTCGGTGGCGATCCCCGCGTCGAGATCGACGAGCGACGCGGCCTCCACGAGGCGCAGGGCCACGGGCGTCTGGCGCCGCGCGTCGCGCGCCGCGTACACCGCGGCGGTGCCCGCGCCGGACGTCGCGCCGAGGACCCGCTCGAGTCGGTACCGCCCGGCGACGACCCGGCCGATCGGCGCCTCGGGGTCGAACATGGCCTCGCCAACCTAGCGGTCCCGCTTCCCGCCCGTCCGCGCGACGCGCGAGAATGACCGCGTGACATCGGACCGCACGCGCCTCGGGCGACTCGCGTTCAGCGTCGTCATCGCGGTCGGACTCATGCTCGTCGCCCTCGGCGTGCGCGCGTCGCGCACGGGACGCGACGCGACCAACCTGCCCGACGCCATCGAGCAGATGTCACCCGCCGACGGCGACCGCGTGCTGCGCCAGTCGCAGATCGTGGTCGACTTCGCCGCCGGCTACGAGGCCGAGCTGCTCATCGACGGCATCCTGATGCCCACCACCCGCCTCGACGAGCTCACGAGCGGCGGATCCGCGCCCGCGCCCGGCGCACAGGTGGAGCTGCCACCGACCGCGGTGTGGGACCCGGGCAATGCGACCATCTCCTACCAGCCGCAGGTCGGCGCGATCATCGAGGAGTTCTCGCAGGGCGAGCACGTCGGCGTCGTGCGCTACTGGCGCATCGCGGAGGCGCAGCCGCGGGTGCGCAGCTACACCTGGCGCTTCACGACGGACTGATCTCCCCCGTCTCCAGCAGCGCGCGGAACGCGGCCTCGTCCAGCACGGGGATCCCGAGCTCGGTCGCCTTCGTCACCTTGCTCGCGCCGGGCTCGGCCCCCGCCACGAGCGCGTACGTCTTGGCGCTCACGGATCCGGGGCTCTTGCCGCCGCGGTCCTTGATCGCCACCTCCGCCTCCTCGCGCGACCAGCCCTCGAGGGTGCCGGTCACGACGACCGCGCGGCCGGCGAGCACCTGCGGCGACGCGGAGCGCACCACGTTGGCGAACTCCACGCCGCCCCGTCGCAGCTTCTCCACCATCGCGCGGTGCCCCGCGTCGGCGAACCAGCCCGAGACCGACGCCGCGATCACCTCGCCGACGCCGTCCACCTCGGCGATCTGCTCCGCGCTCGCCCCCGCGATCGCGTCGAGCGACCCGAACCGCCTCGCCAACGACTCCGCGGCGGCCGGCCCGAGGTGCTTGATCCCGAGCCCCACCAGCAGCTTCACGAGCGGCCGCGACCTGCTCGCCGCGATCGCGGCGAGCAGATTGCCCGCGCTCACCTCGCCGAAGAAGCGCCGCTCCTCGCCCTCGTCGCCCGGGACGACGAGCCCGAGCAGCGCGTCGCGGTCCAGCGCATAGAGGTCGCCCGGGTCCGCCACGAGTCCCGCGTCGGAGAGGGCGAACACGGTCTTCTCGCCCAAGCCCTCGACGTCCATCGCGCCGCGCGACGCGAAGTGGATGATGCGCTGATCGCGCTGGTACGGACACTCGGGCTCCACGCACCGCGTGTCCGCCTCGCCCTCGGCCTGCACCAGCGTCGAGCGCAGATCGCAGGGGCAGGTGGCGGGGAACTTCCAGGGCTTCGAGCGGGCGGGCCGCTTGGCGAGCACGGGCCCGACCACCTCGGGGATCACGTCGCCCGCCTTGCGCACGATCACCGTGTCGCCGGGCCGCACGTCCTTGAGCGCC
>CAXRBC010000138.1:0-2462 GCA_964228515.1 Ilumatobacteraceae bacterium | reverse complement strand
GTGGTCGGCGCACAGGTCGTAGGCGTGCGGGTCGCGCTCGGGGGTGAGGTCGTCGATCCAGACGAGGGCGCGCGCGTAGTGGTACGTCAGCGTGATCGCGGCCGGCGCGTTGCACGTGCACCGGGAGCAGCGGCGTGACATGCGTCAGACGCTAATTGGGAGGGCTTCTCGCTCGGTGGATGCCCAGCCGTAGCATTTCGCCATGAGCAACCTCCCTCCTCCGCCGCCACCGCCGCCTCCGTCACGCACGCCCGGTGACGCGCGGCGTCCGCAGCGCGACGCGCGCGGACCGTGGGGGCGCTGGCAGCGCCGCGACCGCGGCGCGCGCCCGCAGGGCGAGCGGCCGCAATTCCCCCGGTGGGCGACGTGGCTGCTCGTCGGCGTCGCGATCGTGCTCATCGCGGGCCCGCGCATCTGGCCGCAGCAGCCGGCGACGCGAGTGACCTACACCGAGTTCCTCGAGCTCGTCGAACGCGGCGACGTGCGCGACGTGCGGATCAACAACCTCACCAACCAGATCAGCGGCACGCTCGCCAACGGCGACGAATTCGTCACCACGGGTGCCGTCGCGCTGTCGGACGCCGACGAGCAGCTGCTCAAGGCGCGGGGCGTCGACTACGACTACTCGACGCCGACCGGCAATTTCTTCACCACCCTCGTCCCGCTGGTGCTCCCGTTCCTGCTGATCATGGCGTTCTTCTTCTGGATGCAGCGACGCGCCATGGGCCAGGCGGGCAACATCATGTCGATCGGGCGCAGCCGCGCGAAGCCGTACAACGCGGACAAGCCGACGACGACCTTCGCCGACGTCGCCGGCTACGAGGGCGTGAAGCAGGAGATCCGCGAGGTCGTCGACTTCCTGCGCATGCCCGAGCGCTTCAAGGAGATCGGTGCGCGGGTGCCCAAGGGCGTGCTGCTCGTCGGCCCGCCGGGGACGGGCAAGACCCTGTTCGCCCGTGCGGTGGCCGGCGAGGCCGGCGGGGGCTTCCTGTCCGTGACCGGCTCCGACTTCATGGAGAGGTGCGTCGGCGTCGGCGCGAGCCGCGTGCGGGACCTCTTCCAGCAGGCCCGCAAGATGGGTCGTGCCATCATCTTCGTCGACGAGATCGACTCGATCGGGCGCAAGCGCGGAGCGGGCCTCGGCGGCGGGCACGACGAACGCGAGCAGACGCTCAACCAGCTGCTCGCCGAGATGGACGGCTTCGAGACCACCGAGGGCGTCGTCGTGATGGCCGCGACCAATCGCCCGGACATCCTCGACGCGGCGCTGCTGCGTCCCGGGCGCTTCGACCGCCAGGTGATCGTGCCGCTGCCCGAGGTCGAGGAGCGCCACGCGATCCTCAAGGTGCACGCGGCGGGCAAGCGCATGGGCGCCGACGTGGACCTCGAGACCATGGCGCGTGCGACGCCCGGCATGTCGGGTGCCGATCTCGCCAACCTCGTGAACGAGGCGGCACTGATCGCCGTGCGGCGCGACTCCAAGACGATCGACCGCATCGACTTCGAGAACGCCCGCGACCGCGTGGTCATGGGCGCGCGCCGCTAGAGCCTCGTGCTCACGGCCGAGGAGAAGCGGGCGGTGGCGTACCACGAGGGCGGGCACGCGGTGCTCTCCACGGTGCTGCCCCACAGCGACCCGCTGCACAAGGTGACGATCCTCCCCCGCGGCATGGCCCTCGGCGTGACGTGGACGCTGCCCGAGGAACGCCACACCTACTCCCGCGAGTACTTCGAGGACGTGATCTGCAAGGCGATGGGAGGCCGCGTGGCCGAGCGCCTGGTGTTCGGCGGCCTCAACAGCGGCGCCGCCAACGACCTGGAGCAGGCCACGTCGATCGCGCGGCGCATGGTGCGCGAGTGGGGCATGAGCGACCAGCTCGGGCCGATGGCGTGGTCGTCGCAGCAGCAGGTGTTCCTCGGCGAGGACCTCATGACCAACGCCCGCGAGTACTCGGACGAGACCGCGCGCACGATCGACGCCGAGGTGTCGCGGATCCTGCGCGAGCAGGAGGAGCGCGCCATGACGCTGCTGGCGAAGCACCGCAAGGGCCTCGATCTCGTCGCGGAGGCGCTCCTCGAGCAGGAGACGATCGACGCCGAGACGGTCGCCCGCCTCGTGCAGGAGGGCCTGGGGCGTCCGACGATCAGCGAGCCGTCGCCGAGCACGGGCCGGGACCAGCACCCGGCTCCGAGCCCGAGCGGCAACGAGCCATCGCGGCCCACAGATCGGTAGCGGTCACCGGACCGAGCACCGACCAGCGCACGACGCCGCGCGCGTCGGCGACCACCGTCGAGGGCACCGCGTCGATCGCATAGCGCGCGTGCAGCGCGCGGTCGCGCGTGAACTCGACCTCGCGCACCGCCACGTCAGGGCACGCGAGCACCTCGGCCTTGCGCACCACGTCGGTACACGTGCCGCACGACGCGGAGGTGAACACCGCGAGCAGCCACGGCGCGTCGGC
>CAXRBC010000137.1:0-3624 GCA_964228515.1 Ilumatobacteraceae bacterium | reverse complement strand
TCTCGGCGGCGCGCGCCACCAGCTCGGCGTTGGTCGCGAGCCGGCCGCGACCGAGGTAGAGGTTGTCCTCCAGGCCGACGCGCACGTTGCCACCCGCCAGTGCCGCCATCGCGACGAACGGCAGCTGCATGCGCCCGATCGAGAACGCGCTGAAGACCGTGCCGGGTGGCAACTGGTTGACCATCGCCATGAACGTGCCGGGGTCGTCGGGCGCCCCGTAGGCGATGCCCATGCAGAGCTGGATCATCAGCGGGTCGTCGAAGAGGCCCTCGGCCTGCATCTCCTTGACCAGCACCAGGTGCCCGGTGTCGAAGACCTCGAGCTCCGGGCGCACGCCGAGGGCCTGCACCTGGCGCGCCATGGCGCGCAGGACGCTCGGGGTGTTGACCATCACGTAGTCGCCGCCCGACGCGAAGTTCATCGAGCCCATGTCGAGCGTGCAGATCTCGGGGCGCAGGCGGCGCACGTGGTCGAGACGCTCGGTCGCGCCCGCCATGTCGGTGCCGACCTCGTCGAGCGGCAGCGGCTTCTCGTCGCCGCCCAGCACCAGGTCCCCGCCCATGCCGGCCGTGAGGTTGATCACCACGTCGACGTCGGAGGAGCGGATGCGGTCGACGACCTCGGCGTAGAGCTCCGTGTCGCGCGAGCCGCGGCCGGTGCGCGGGTCGCGCACGTGCACGTGCACGATGGCGGCACCCGCGCGCGCCGCGTCGATGGCCGACTCGGCGATCTGTTGAGGGGTGACGGGGACCTTGTCGCTCTTGCCGACCGTGTCTCCCGCTCCGGTCACCGCGCACGTGATGAAGACGTCCCAATTCACGCTCGTTAGGTTAGGTCGGGTGACGGCGCGCGGCGAAGTCCTCTGGCGCCCGACGCGCGAGCGGATCGCCGCGACCGCGATGCATCGCTTCGCGGCCGGTCGTGACCGCGCGACGCTGCAGCGCTGGTCGGTCGAGCGACCCGAGGAGTTCTGGCCCGCGGTCTGGGAGGCCTGCGGGCTCGTCGGCGAGCGCGGCGCGCGGGCCGTCGTCCGTCCGGACGACCCGGACCCCGCGCGGTCGTTCGCCGGGACGAGGTACTTCCCCGAGGCGCGCCTCAGCGTGGTGGAGAACCTGCTGGGCCTCGGCGCGCCGCCCGACGACCCGCGATGGCGAGACGGCCGGGCCGAGGCGCTGGTTGCGGTCGACGAGGCGGGCCGCCGCGAGGCGCGCACGTGGGACGAACTGCGGGGGCGCGTCGCGCGGCTGGCCGGGGCGCTCGCCGAGCTCGGCGTGCGCGAGGGCGACCGCGTCGCGGGCTGGCTGCCCAACGGGATCGAGGCCGTCGAGGCGATGCTCGCCACGGCGTCGCTCGGGGCCGTGTGGTCGTCGTGCTCGCCGGACTTCGGCGCGCGCGGGGTGCTCGACCGGTTCGGGCAGATCGCGCCCCGCGTGCTGTTCGCCGCGACCGACTACGAGTACGGCGGCAAGGCCTTCGACTGCACCGACCGCCTCGCGGAGATCGAGTCGGGGCTGCCCGGTCTCGCCGCGACGATCGTGGTGCGGGGGCCGGCGGCGCGCGCGACGGGTGGCGCCACGGGTATGTCAGACGGCGCGGCGGGGCGGGGCGCGGGAGTGCCGCGGGCGGACCACGAGGCGCTCGTGGCCTCGGGCGCGGCGCGGGCGCCCCGGCGCCTCGCATTCGACCACCCCTGGTACGTGCTCTACTCGTCTGGCACCACGGGTGCGCCAAAGTGCATCGTGCACCGTGCGGGCGGGGTGTACCTGCAGCACGCCAAGGAGCAGGCGCTGCACTGCGACGTGCGGCCCGGCGATCGCGTCGCGTACTTCACGACCACCGGGTGGATGATGTGGAACTGGCTGGTATCGATGCTCGGCCGCGGCGCGACCGTGGTGCTCTACGACGGCTCGCCGATGCACCCGCACGCCGGGCGGCTGCTCGAGCTGGCCGCCGCGGAGCGCCTCACGCTGCTCGGCGTGTCGGCCAAGTGGGTGGACGGCGCGCGCAAGGCGGGGGCCGGCGCGCCCGGCGGCGCGCCCGGGCTCGGCGCGCTGCGCACGGTGTGCAGCACGGGCTCGCCGCTGTCGCCCGAGGGCTACGCCTGGGTGTCCGAGCGCCTCGCGCCCGACGTGCACCTCGCGTCGATCTCGGGCGGCACCGACCTGTGCGGGTGCTTCGTCGGCGGCGACCCGACGGGGCCGGTGCGCGCGGGCGAGATCCAGGGCCCGATGCTCGGGATGGACGTGGACGCGTACGACGAGGATGGCCGATCGCTCGCGCGCGAGGCCGACCGCGCGGGGGAGTTGGTGTGTCGCGCGCCGTTCCCGTCGATGCCGCTCGGCTTCTGGGGCGACGCGGGCGAGGGCAGCGGCGCGCGGGGCGCGGGATCCACCGGCATGCCGGACCCGTCGTGGCCCGGGCCGCGCTACCTGGCCGCGTACTACTCGCGCTTCCCCGGCGCGTGGGCGCACGGGGACTTCGCATCGTGGACCGCGGCGGGCGGCATGGTGATCCACGGGCGCAGCGACACGACGCTCAACCCCGGCGGCGTGCGCATCGGGACGGCCGAGATCTACCGCGCGGTGGAGGGGCACCCCGACGTGGTGGAGAGTCTCGTGTTTGGCCAGCAGCGCGACGACGACGTGCGCATCGTGCTCGCGCTGCGGCTCGCCGCGGGTCGTGCGCTCGACGACGCGCTGGTCGCGGACGTGCGCGCGCGCATCCGCGCGGCGTGCACGCCGCGGCACGTGCCCGCCGTGGTGATCGCGGTCGCCGACCTGCCGCGCACGCGGAGCAACAAGCTCGTCGAACTAGCCGTCGCCGATGCGGTCAACGGCCGGCCGGTGCGCAACCGCGAGGCGCTCGCGAACCCCGAGGCGATCGATGCGATCGTGGCGGCGCTGGCCGGCCGCTGACCCGCGGCACCCGTCGCCTCGCGGCGACGCGGTCGATCAGGGGTGCAGGCCGCGGAGCCGGTGCGCGTCGGCGATGGTCTTCATGCCGAGCACGGAGGCCGCCATCCGATAGGGGATCGCGTGTTCGGTGGCGAACGCGTGCAGGCGCCGGAAGGCGCCCCGCATGAGGTTGACCACCGTCTCGTTGACCTCGGCCTCGTCCCACGAGAGGTGGGCGAAGTTCTGGCACTGTTCGAGGTACGAGCAGGTGACGCCGCCCGCGTTGGCGTAGACGTCGGGGACGACGACGACCCCGCGCTCGGCGAGCACGTCGTCGGCGTCCGGGGTGAGCGGTCCGTTGGCCCCCTCGACGATCAGCCTCGCGTCGATGGTGGACGCGATGCGGGCGTCGACGGCGTCGCCGAGCGCGCACGGCATCAGGACGTCCGTCGGGATCGCGAAGAGCGCGGGCGAGCCGTCCGCGCCCTTGGCCACGATGTCGCCCTGGTTGGCCTCGATCACGCTGCGGGCGCCCGCCTGCATCGCCGCGTCGAGGGCGGCGACGTCGATGCCGTCCTCGCGGTGGATCGCGCCACCGACGTCGGCGATCGCCGTGATGCGGGCCCCGCGGGCGCGGGCGAGCCGCGCGGCCCAGGCGCCCACCTGGCCGTAGCCCTGGATCGTGATGCGCGCGCCGCGCAGGTCGAGCCCGAGCTCGCGGCCGGCCCGC
>CAXRBC010000136.1:0-9639 GCA_964228515.1 Ilumatobacteraceae bacterium | reverse complement strand
GGGCGCGCACATCCGCGCGCGCGTGCGCCGTGAGATGGAGCGCCGCGTGCAGCATGCCCTCGGGGCGCATGTCGTCCACGTAGCCGCGGTCGCCGAGCGCGAGGCGCTGCGCCTCGTACTTGGGGGTCGAGGCACCGATGCCGCCGGCCGGCGCGACGGCCGGGCGCTCGCCCCGTGCGACCGTCTCGATGGCGTCGAGCACCTTCACGTAGCCCGTGCAGCGGCAGAGGTGCGCACCGAGGTGGCGCGACATGTCCGCGCGGGTGAGCGCGGCGCCCTTCTTGTCGACCTGGGCCTTCGCGCGCACGACGATCCCGGGGATGCAGAAGCCGCACTGGAGGCCGCCACAGGCTGCGAATGCCGACGACCAGCGGGTGCGCTCGTCCTCGGGCAGGCCCTCCAGCGTCGTCACCGTGGCGCCCTCGACCTTGCCGAGCGGCTGCTGGCAACTCACCACGGCCTTGCCGTTGACGAGCACCGTGCAGCAGCCGCACTGCCCGGAGGGCGAGCAGCCGTCCTTGGGCGACGTGATGCCGAGCTCCTCGCGGAGGGCGGACAGCAGGTGCGGGTGATCGTCGGCCACGCGGACGGCCGCGCCGTTGACCGTGAACCCGACCGTCCCCATCACCCGTACATCTTGGCAAGGCGCGGGGCGGTCGCCACCGACGACGTCGCCGACTGGTGGCCTTCGGTCCATCCCCGGCGGGGTCCGGGGGCCTCGGTCAGCCGTCCTCGAGGATCACGCCCCGCTGGCTCGCGATCGGACCGTAGACCTCGGGCCGGCGGTAGCGGTCGAAGTCAAAGAGCGTGCCCGTGTAGTTGCGGCACCAGTTGAGGTCGCAGTCGGCGACCGCGATCTCGTCGCCGTTGCCCGACGTGCGCGCGAGCACCTCACCGGACGGGCCGACGATCTGCGAGTCGGCGAGCGAATCGACGCCCTCCTCGACGCCCCCCTTGGCGACACCGACGACGAACGTGCCGTTCTGGTACGCACCCGACTGCATCACCAGCCCGTTGTGGAACGCCTGGAGGCGGTCCTGCGACGGGTCCGGCACGTAGTGCAGCGGGGTGTTGTAGCCGCACAGGATCATCTCGACGCCCTTCAGGCCCATCAGGCGATACGACTCGGGCCACCGCCGATCGTTGCAGATCATCATGCCGATGCGGCCGCCGAACGCGCGCCATACGCCGAAGCCCTCGCGACCCGGCGTGAAGTAGTGACGCTCCGCGTGCTGGAACGGCCGATCGGGCTCGTGACGCTCGTGGCCCGGCACGTGCACCTTGCGGTATCGGCCGACGATGCGCCCGTCGCGCTCGACGAGGATCGCGGTGTTGTATCGCTCGCCGTCGGACGTGAGTTCGGCGTAGCCGAGGTGGAAGCCGACGCCCAGTCGTCGAGCCTCGTCGAAGAGTGGCTGCGTCTCGGCCGAGGGCATCTCGCGCTCGTACCAGTGGTCCGCCTCGCGGAGGTCCTCCACCCACCAGCGAGGGAAGAAGGTGGTGAGGGCGAGCTCGGGGTAGACCACGAGCGACGCGCCGTCCGCGGCCGCGGCACGCAGGAGCGAGACCAGCCGCTCGACGACCTGCGTGCGCGACTGGTCGCGCTGGATCGGGCCCAGCTGGGCGGCGGCGACCCTGACGACGCGACTCACGATGCCGCCAATTCCAGCACGACGCCGAGCAGGACGTCGGCGCCGGCCACGAGGTCGGCGGGCTCCGTGTGCTCGGCGGGATTGTGGCTGATGCCCTTCACGCTGGGGACGAAGACCATCCCGGTGGGGCAGACGCGCGCGAGCATCTGTGCGTCGTGGCCCGCGCCCGACGGCATGCGCCGGACCGAGAGGCCCCGTGCCCTCGCGTGGTGCTCGACCATCGCGACGACGCGCTCGTCGAACGTCACCGGCTCGAAGCGCGCGAGCGTCCGCCGCTCGATGCGGACGCCCTCCCGCGCGGCGACCTCGTCCACGTGGGCGGAGATGCGGCGTTCGGCGGTCCGGAGCAGCTCCTCGTCCGTGTTGCGCACGTCGAGGGTCAGGGTCGCCCGCGCGGGCACGACGTTGGTGAGGTTGGGGTGGAGGTCGACCTTGCCGACGGTGCACACCTGGTGACCCCCCATCTCGGTGGCGAGCCGCCGCAGGAAGACGGTGATCTCGGCGGCCACCAACGCGGGATCGTGGCGCAGCGCCATCGGGGTGGTGCCCGCGTGGTTGGACTGGCCGTGGATCGTGATCTCCTGCCAGGAGATGCCCTGCACGCCCGTCACCGCGCCGATGCGCACACCCTCCGCCTCGAGCATCGGTCCCTGCTCGATGTGGAGCTCGACGAATGCGTACGGTGTCGCGCCCGGACAGGGCACCGGGCCCGCGTAACCGATGCGCAGCAGTTCGTCGCCGAGGCGCGCGCCGTCGATGCCCACGACGTCCAGCGCCTCCTCGACGGCCATGCCGCCGACGTAGACGAGCGACCCCAGCATGTCGGGGGCGAATCGGGCGCCCTCCTCGTCGGTGAAGATGCCCACCGCCAGCGGCCGCGGCGGTCGGTACCCGGCACGCTGACACGACTCGATCACCTCGAGCCCTGCGAGCACGCCGAGGTTGCCGTCGTAGCGCCCGCCGGTGCGGACGGTGTCGATGTGGCTCCCCATCATCACGGGCGCGCCGTCGCCGACGCGCCACGTGCCCACGACGTTGCCCACCACGTCGACGGCCACCTCGAGCCCGAGCTCGCGCATCCACGCGACCACGAGGTCGCGGCCGTCGCGGTCGTCGTCGGTGAGGGCGAGACGGGAGTTGCCGCCACCTTCGATCGGGGAGATCTGTGCCAGCGCGTCGATGCGCGCGAGCAGCCGCGCCCCGTCGATGCCCACCGGCATCGCCGTCGCCACCCCCGACCCGGTCACGGCGTCAGCCTACGAGCGGCGTCGGGCCCGTGGCAGAATCGCACGATGCGCGGCGCGTCGGTCGATCGCGAGCGCCTCGCGTCGCTCATGCGCGCCGAGGAGGAGCGCTACGTGCGCACGCACCCGAGATCGCGCGAGCGCGCGGATCGCGCGAGCGCGCACCTCGTGGCCGGCGTGCCCATGCCGTGGATGCGGCGCTGGCCCGGCGCGTTCCCGCTGTCACTCGAGCGCGCCTCCGGTGCGCGCTTCGTCTGCGCCGACGGCATCGAGTACGTCGATCTCTGCCTCGGCGACACGGGCGCGATGACGGGACACGCGGTACCCGAGATCTCGGCCGCGGTCGCCGCGCAGTTGGCGCGTGGCAGCACGGTGATGCTCCCGACGGAGGACGCGTCGTGGGTCGGCGGGGAGCTGGCGCGACGATTCGGTCTGCCCAAGTGGCAGTTCACGCTGAGCGCGACGGACGCCAACCGCTTCGTGCTGCGCTTCGCCCGCGCCGTCACGGGGCGATCGCGCGTCGTCGTGCACGACTGGTGCTACCACGGCACGGTCGACGAGACGCTGGTGATCCTCGACGCCGCGGGCCGCACGGTGGCGCGCCCGGGCGCGATCGGACCCCAGGTGGACCCGGGCAGCACCACGATCGCCGTGCCCTTCAACGACCTGGGGGCGATGGCGCGCGCCCTCGCGACGGGCGACGTCGCATGCGTGCTCATGGAGCCCGCGCTCACCAACATCGGGATCGTCCTCCCGGACCCGGGCTACCTCGCGGGCGTCCGCGATCTCACGCGCCGCCACGGCGCAATCCTCGCGATCGACGAGACCCACACGATCTGTGCGGGTCCGGGTGGATGCACGGCGGCCTGGGGCCTCGAGCCCGATGTGGTGGTGATCGGCAAGACGATCGGCGGCGGGATCCCGGTCGGCACCTACGGCTTCTCCGCCGAGCTCGCGGCACGCGTCGAGGGGCTGCACGCCGACGACGGCATCGACGTCTCGGGCGTGGGCGGCACGCTCGCGGGCAACGCCCTCGCGATGGCCGCGGTCCGCGCGACGCTCGGTCATGCGCTGCTGCCCGCACAGTTCGCGCGGACGACGCAACTCGCGGCGTCGTGGACCGCGGGCGTGCGCCGCGCCTACGAGGCGCGCGGGCTCCCGTGGAGCGTGCAGCAGCTCGGCTCGCGCGCCGAATATTGGTTCTGCCCCCCGCCTCGGGACGGCGCCGCGGCTGCGGCGGCGGTGGACCACGAGCTGGACGCGTTCATGCACCTGTGGGCGGTCAATCGGGGGATCCTCCTCACGCCGTTCCACAACATGGCGCTCTTCTCTCCGTTCCACGACGAGGGCGACGTGGCGCGCCACGACGAGGTCTTCGAGGGGGCCGTCGCCGCCCTGGCGGACTGACCGTGGAGACGGCATTCCTGCTGGTGGTGATCGGCGTCGCCGCCGGCATGCAGGCCCTCTCGGGGTTCGGCTTCGCCCTGCTGGCCGTGCCGGTGCTGGTGGTGGTGGTCGACCTGCGGCTCGCGGTGATCGTGGTGACGCTGGTGTCGACCGTCAGCACGATCGTGCAGTGGTGGGAGTCGCGCCGCGTCCCCGTGGGACCGCTGGTGCGCAGGCTGCTCGTCAGCAGCGTGGTGGGCATGCCGCTCGGGCTGTGGGCCCTCGCCACGCTCGACCAGCGGCTCATGAAGGCGCTCCTCGGCGCGGCCGTGCTCGCGGGCGTCGCGCTGCTCGCGTGGCACGGCGGGCCCGCGGCGACGCTCGCGTCCGATCGCCGCCACCCCCTCGACCTGCCGGCGGGGGTGCTGTCGGGCGTGCTCGCCACGGCGACGTCGACCAACGGACCGCCCCTCGTGTTCCTGCTGCGCGTACGCGGGCTCGAGGCGCGCGAATTCCGAGCGACGCTCAATCGCATCTTCACGATCTCGGGCGTCGCCTCACTCGTGATGTTCGCCGCTGCCGGGCAGGTGCGGGCCTCCGACCTGCCGACTGCCGCGCTCGCCGTGCCCGTGATGCTGCTGGGTGTCGCCGTGGGCATCCGCGCCCGCCCCCGCGTCCCGGAGGCGGCGTTTCGACGGCTCACGCTCACCCTGCTGACCCTCAGCGGTGCGAGTGCCCTGGTCTCGGCACTGCGCGGCTAGCGACCGAAGGCCCCGATCCACTCCTCGCGCGATCGGGGGGCAAAGACGAAGTTGGTCCGGACCACGTCGCCGAGGGGCGCGGAGGCCATCCGCGAGTAGGCATGCCCCGGGCAGACGAGGGTGCCCTCGGGGAGGCGCGCCAGCGTGCGGAGGCTGTCGTGCAACTGTGCGGCATCGCCGCCGGGGAGGTCGGTGCGTCCGCAGCCCTCCAGGAACAGCGTGTCGCCCGCGACGAGGCGGCCCCCGACGAGGAAGCACTGGCTGCCCGGCGTGTGGCCCGGGGTGTGGAGCAGCGCGATCTCGAGCGCGCCGACGGTGACGACGTCACCGCCCTCGTGCACGATCAGCTGGCCCTCGCCGAGGCCGGTCACCCTCGACACCCAGGGTGCCTCCGCGGTCTGCACGTGCACCGGTACGTCGTGGCGCGCCAAGAGCTCCGCCGCTCCCTCGATCGTGTGGCCCATCATCGAGCCTCCGACGTGGTCGGGGTGGTAGTGCGTGGCCAGCGCCCCGACGACGCGCATGTCGTCCGCCGCGGCGACGCCGAGGATGTCGTCCACCGCGTAGGCGGGATCGACCACGACGCACTCGCGGGACGCGCGGTCGCCGAGCAGGTAGACGAAGTTGACCATCTGGTCGGCGAGCGGGTCTCCGACCGCGAAGTCGCGGCCCGAGAGCAGTTGACGGAAGTAGAGGCGGTCGTCGATCGCGTCACCGTATCGTGGCGTCGTGACGGACCTGCGGTACGCGGTGGTCGGCGTCGGCATGATGGGCACCGAGCACGCCGTCACACTCGGGGCCGTCCCTGGCGCGCGTCTGGCGGCACTCTGCGATCCCGAGCCCAGGAGCCTCGAGCGGGCCGCCGCGGCGCTGGGGCCCGACGCGCCGCCCGCCTGGACCGACGTGTCGCGCATGCTGGCGGACGTCGACCCCGACGTGGTGGTGATCGCGACGCCCAACCACACGCACGACGACGTGCTCGCGCCCGTGCTCGCCCACGGGGCGCACGTGCTCGTCGAGAAGCCCCTCGCGATCACCGCCGCGCGCTGCGACGCGATCCGGGCGGCCGCCGCGGCGACGGAGCCGCGGGTCGGTCGAGGGGGGCCGCGCAGGGTCGTGTGGGTCGGCATGGAGTATCGCTACATGGCCGCCACGGCCGCGCTGGTCGAGCACGTGCGCGCGGGCGGAGTCGGCGAGCCGCGCATGGTGGCGATCAGGGAGCACCGATTCCCCTTCCTGCCCAAGGTGGGTGACTGGAACCGCTTCTCTCGCCACACGGGGGGCACCCTCGTGGAGAAGTGCTGCCACTTCTTCGACCTCATGCGCCTCCTCGTCGGCGACGAGGCGGTGGCGGTGTCCGCGAGCGGGGGACAGGCGGTCAACCACCTGGACGAGCGTCACGGCGGCGAGGTGCCGGACGTGCTCGATCACGCGTACGTGATCGTGGAGTTCGCCCGGGGCGCGAGGGGCATGCTGGACCTCGCGATGTTCGCCGAGGCGTCCCGCCACGAGCAGGAGATCTGCGTGGTCGGTGACGCGGGCAAGGCGGAGGCCTTCCCGGGAGACGGCCTCCTGCGCACGGGTCGTCGACGCTCGGGGGTGTTGCGCGCTCCCGTGGAGGAGCGCGTCGTCGCGCAGCCCGCGGGGACCGTCGCGGGCATGCATCTCGGCGCGACCCACGTGGCGCATCTGGGCCTCGTCGCGGCGATCCGCGAGGGGCGTGTGGCGGGCGTGGGACTGGACGACGGCCTCGCGGCGGTCGCCATCGGCGAGGCGGCGCACCGCGCCATCGCGGAGCGCCGGGTCGTGGAGGTCTCCGAGGTCCTCGCGCGCTGAGCCGTCGGCTCGGTCGCGTTACCGCGCGAAGAACCAGTCGCGCACCGCCCCGCGCACGCGGTCGGGGCGGCCCGTGCGGGCCTCGGTGCGATCCATGGCGCGGGTGAGGCGCAGCATGCCGTTGACCCCGAGCCATCGCAGCGGCTCCGGCTCCCACCGGCCCCAGTGGTCGCCGACCCACGGGAGCCGCGCTAGGTCGCCGTCGGGACCGCCCAGCATGGCGACGAGCGTGCGTGCCGCCAGGTGCGACGCCAGGACCCCCTCGCCGACGTATCCGCCGAGGACGGCGAGGCGTCGCCCTCGGTCGAGGCGCACGGTCGGATGCCACGCGCGCGGGGCGCCGAGTGGCCCGCCCCAGCGGTGGCTGATCGCGGCGTCGCGCAACGCGGGCAGTGACTCGCGCATCGTCTCGACGATGCGCTCGTGGATGCGCGCGTGGACGTCGTATTCGTCGCGCACGCGCGACCCGTAGTGGTATGGCGCGCCGCGCCCGCCGAACGCGACGCGCCCGTCCGCGGTGCGCTGGGCGTAGATGATCATGTGGCGTCCGTCGTGGTAGGTCTCGCGGCCGTCCCAGCCCAGCGCTGCGAGCGCGGAGGGGGCCAGGGGCTCGGTCGCGACCATGTACGAGTACAGCGGCACGAGGTCGCGACGCGCGCCCGGCAGGCACGCCGTGTAGCCCTCGGTCGCCCGCACGACGAGATCGGCGACCACCTCGCCGCGCTCGCCCCCACAGCGATACTCCACGCGCCCGTCCTCCAGCCGCGTGACGCGTGCCCCCTCTCGGATCGTGACGCCCGCCCGCGCGCAGGCCTCGGCGAGGCCCCGTGCGAGACGCAGGGGGTGCACGGTGGCGCAGTGCGGCGTGAACGAGCCGCCCACGAGTCTCGCGGCGCCGATCCGTGAGCCGATCTCGGCGGCTCCGAGCTCGACGAGGTCGTCGTCATCGAGGCCGTGGGCGCGGGCCTCGGCGATCTCGTCGCGCACGCGCGCATGCTGCGGGCCATTGGTCGCCCCCATGAGGGTGCCCGCCTTGTGGTAGCCGCAGTCGATGCCCTCACGCGCGACGACGCGCCCCACCTCGTCGACGGCGTCGAAGGACGCACGGAGCATGCGCCGTGCGGCGCCCGCGCCGTGCGTGGCGTCGAGTTCCGCGGGCGAGACGGGGATCCAGCCGCTCAGCCATCCGCCATTGCGTCCGCTCGCACCGTGTCCGACGCGCTCGGCCTCGAGGACGACCACGCGGGCGTCGGGTCGCCACCGGCGGAGCGTGAGCGCGGTCCACAGCCCCGTGTAGCCGCCGCCGACGATCGCCACGTCGGCCTCGAGCCGCGCAGGGAGATCGGCCTCGTACCGCGGTGCCTCGGGCGCCGTCGCGTCCCAGACGCTGCGTCCGGGCTCGACGACCGCGGCCACGGCGGCGCGGGCGTTCACGCGCGCACCCTACGCGAGCGGGACGTTGTCGATCAGGCGCACGCCCGCGACGGTCGCGGCGACGAGCAGGCGCGTCCCCGACCGGGCGTCGCGGACCTCGGCGAGCGACTCGGCGTCGCGGACCGCGGCGTAGTGCACCTCGACGGGGACGGCCGACGTCGCGGCGCCACGCATCTCCGTGGCGACTCCCGCGCAGATCTCCCCGGCCCCGCGCTCGCCCCGCCGCCATCGCTCGAGCGCGTGGCCGAGCGCGCGGGGAAGCGCGAGGGCGACGCGGCGCGCCGCGGGCGACAGGCGCGCGTTGCGGCTGGAGGAGGCGAGGCCGTCCGGGTCGCGGTGCGTCGCGCCCGCGACGATCGCGGGTCCGCCCCGTCGCGCGGCGAGCGCCCGCAGCACCACCAGCTGCTGGTAGTCCTTCTCGCCGAAGACCGCGAGGTCGGGGCTCGCGGCGGACCACAGCTCGCGCACGACCGTGGCGACGCCCACGAAGTGTCCGGGCCGATCGCGGCCCTCGAGCTCGTCTGCGAGCGATGGCGGCACCGGCTCGGGATCCTCGCTCGCGAAGACGTCCGCGCGCCCCGGTCGCCACACGAGGTCGACGAGATGCGCTTCGCACAGGGCATCGTCCTCCTCCGGCGTGCGCGGATACGTCGCCAGGTCGTCGGCGTCGGAGAACTGCATCGGGTTCACGAAGACGCTGGCGACGACCGTGGGCGCGTGCCGGCGCGCCAGGTCGAGCAGGGTGCCGTGACCGGCGTGGAGGGCCCCCATCGTCGGCACGAGCGCGACGGGACGAGGCATGCCGGAGATCGCCCGGCGCAGGTCGGCGCGCGACGCGACGATCCTCACGAGCCGACCCGCCCCCGCGCGGTCAGTGGAACGAGTGTGCGTCGTCGGGCCAGGCGCCGCTGCGTACGTCCTCGACGAAGCGCGTGCACGCGGCGCGACCCGCCTCGCCGAGCTCGGCCCAGCGGTGGGTGAACTTCAGGCGTCGATCGACCAGACCGAGCACGTCGTGGAGGACCAGCACCTGACCGTCGCAGTCGGGGCCCGCGCCGATGCCGATCGTCGGGACGGACACCTTGCGGGTGATCTCGGCGGCCAGATCGCGCGGCACCCCCTCGATCACGATCGCGAAGACGCCGGCCTGCTCGAGCGCGTGCGCGTCCTCGAGGAGCCGGTCGCGTTCGCCCGCATCGTGTCCGTCGCGGCGGCCCTGCACACGGTGGCCCCCCATCCGGTGGTAGCTCTGGGGCGTCAGCCCGACGTGGCCCATGACGGGCACGTCCATCCGTGTCAGCGCCAGCACGCAGTCGGCCACGTGCA
>CAXRBC010000135.1:0-5979 GCA_964228515.1 Ilumatobacteraceae bacterium | reverse complement strand
TCGACGACGACCTGCTGCTGTCGTTCGGCCCGCGCACCGGCGCCGTGATCCGGCGCCTCGCCGACGCGTTCGCCAAGGCGGCGGCGTGAGGCGCGGGTCGGGCACCGCCGCGCGGCGCGGGCCGGGCACCGCCGCCGTGGTACTCGGCGCGATGTTCGTCGCCTCGGTGCTGGCGGCACTCATGCTCGGCGCGTACGCGATCCCGCTCGGCGACCTCGTGCGCGTCATCGGCGACGGACCGTCGGGCGGCACGGGCGTCGCGCACTCGGTCTTCTGGCAGATCCGCCTGCCCCGCGTCGCGCTCGCGACCATCGTCGGCGGTTCGCTCGCCGTCGCGGGCGTGATCATGCAGGGCATCTTCCGCAATCCGCTGGCCGAGCCCGCCACCGTCGGCGTCTCGGCGGGCGCCTCCGTGGGCGCCGTGGTCGCGATCGTGGTGGGCCTGAGCGACCTGCCGCTGGGCGTGCAGCTGGCCGCCTTCGCCGGCGGCACGCTCGCGACCGCGCTGGTCTACGCCCTGTCGCGCAGCGACGGTCGCACCGAGGTCGTCACGCTGATCCTCACGGGCATCGCGATCAACGCGTTGGCGGGCGCCATCATCGGCTTCGCGGTCTTCGTCGCCGACGACGACGAGATCCGCTCGGTCACCTTCTGGAGCCTCGGCACGCTGGGGCTCGCCACGTGGCGGGCCGTCGGGCTGGTGCTGCCGCTCGCGCTCCTCGGGGTCGTGCTCAGCGCGCGCTTCGCCCGCGTGCTCGACACGCTCGCGCTGGGCGACGCACCGGCCCGCCACCTGGGCGTACCGGTCGAGCGCGTGCGCCTGCGCGCGATCGCGGTCGTCGGGCTGCTCGCGTCGGCCGCCGTCGCCGCCACGGGCATGATCGCGTTCGTCGGGCTGCTCGTGCCGCACATCCTGCGCCTCGTCATGGGTCCGCGCCACCGCCACCTCCTGTGGGCGGCGGGCGTGCTTGGCGCCATCGTCACGATCCTCGCCGACCTCGTCGCGCGCACGTCGCTCGCCCCCGCCGAGCTGCCGCTCGGGGTCGTGACCGCGCTGATCGGCGCGCCGTTCTTCCTCCTGCTCCTGCGCACGACGCGCCGCGACGCCGGGGGCTGGGGATGAGCGCGACGCGCCCCGGGCCGTCGACCGCGCCGGGCGGCGGGGGTCCGCTCTCCTGCACGGGGCTCGGCGTGCGCGTGCGCGGCACGACGCTGCTGCACGACGTCTCGCTCGAAGTGCGCCCGGGGGAGCTGCTCGCGGTGCTGGGGCCCAACGGCGCGGGCAAGTCCACGCTCGTCGGCGCGCTCGCCGGCGACGTGCCGCTTGCCGCGGGCACGGTGCGCCTCGGCGGCGCCGACCTCGCCACGCTCTCGCACCGTGAGCGCGCGCGCCGCCGCGCGGTGCTGCTCCAGCAGAATCCGATCGCGTTCCCCTTCTCGGTCCGCGACGTCGTCGCCATGGGCCGCGCGCCCTGGGGCGACGAGGCCGGCATCGACGCGGCGATGGCCCGCCTCCGCGTCGACGACCTCGCCGACCGCGTGGTGCGCACGCTCTCGGTCGGCGAGCAGGCCCGCGTGGCGATGGCCCGTGTGCTGGCGCAGGACGCGCCCGTGATGCTGCTCGACGAGCCGACCGCGGTGCTCGACGTGGGTCAACAGGAGTCGCTGATGCGCATCGTGCGGGGCCTCGTGGCCGAGGGCCGCGCGGTGCTCGCGGTCCTGCACGACCTCAACGTCGCGATGGCGCACGCCGACCGCGTGATCGTGCTGCGCGAGGGCGCCATCGCCGCCGAGGGTCCGCCGCGCGCGGTGCTCACCGAGGCGCTGCTCTCCGACGTCTACGGCCAGCGCGTGCGCGTCGTCGACGCGCCCGGTCACCCGACCCCGCTCGTCGCCGTCGATCCCTCGCCGGGGTACGCGTCCCCGTCCGGGTAGGGGAACCACTCGGGGTCAGGCGCCGCATCCGGCGCGATCATCACCATCTTGGAGCGACGGAACTGCTCGAGCCCCTCGGCGCCGAGCTCGCGGCCCGACCCCGTGAACTTCCGGCCGCCGAACGGCACCGCGTCGTTGTCGTTGAGCGGCGTGTTGACCCACACGATCCCCGTCTCGATCTCGCGCACGGCACGGAACGCCTCGGACAGCTCGTTGGTGTACACGTTGGCGCCGAGGCCGAGCTCGGAGTCGTTGGCGTGCGCGATCGCCTCGTCGAGGCTCCCCACGCGCGCCACGGGCGCGAGCGGCCCGAAGCACTCCCCGTGCATCACGTCGTCGCCCGGCGCGACCTCCATGACCGTCGGCTCGTAGTACCAGCCGACGGGTCGGCCCGGCGGTCGCCGCCCGCCGCACACCACCCGCGCGCCCTGCTCCCGCGCCCGCGCCACGATGCGCTCCACGCGGTCCCGCTCGCGCGCCGCGGCCATGGGCCCGACGTCGACCGTCTCGAGCCCGCTCCCCACCCGCAACGCGCCGGCCTCGCGCGCGAGCGCGGCGACGAAGCGGTCGTGCACCGCCTCGTGCACGTAGAAGCGCTCGGCCGAGGTGCACACCTGCCCGCAGTTGAGGAACGCCGCGAAGGCCGCGCCCCTCGCCGCCGTCTCGACGTCGGCCGACGGCATCACGATGAAGGCATCGTTGCCCGACGCCTCGATGAGCGCGGGCTTGAAGCGCTGGGCGGCAGTGGTCGCCACGGCCCGCGCGGCGCCGACGCTGCCCGTGAAGGCCACGCCGTGCGTGTGCTCGTGCGCGACGAGCGCCTGGCCGACCTCGGCACCGCCCGTCACCACCTGCACGAGCCCGGGCGGCAGGTGGGCGAACGCGTCCATCAGCACGAGGAGGGTGATCGGCGTGAGGTCCGAGGGCTTCACGATGATCGCGTTGCCCGCCGCGAGCGCGCCGGCCGCCTGCCAGCCGAAGAGCAGCACGGGGAAGTTGAACGGCACGATCGACACGACCGTGCCGAGCGGCTCCTTCATCGTCATGTGCAGCTGCCCCGCGATCGCCGGCCCCGCGATGCGCCCCTGGTCGTGGCGCGCGAGCTCGGCGTAGTACCGGAACGCCCCCGCGGACGCACCGCCCTCCCAGTTGGACTCGCGGTACGGCTTGCCCATCTCGCGCGTGAGACACTCACCGACCGCGGCCGTCATCGCGCCCATCCGGTCGGCGACGCCGTGCAATGCCGCCGCGCGCTCGAGCGCGCTCATCGCCCACCACTCGCGCTGCGCGCGGCGCGCGGCGAAGACCGCGGCCTCGACCTCGGCGGCCGTCGCGTCCGCCCATTCCGCCGTCGGCCGCTCCGTCGCGGGGTCGATCACCGGCGTGCGCCGGCCGCGCGACGCAACGTGCGCGCCGTCGAGGTAGAGGTGGCCCGAGAGGAGCGCCATGCGCTCCTGCACGGGCGTCGTCGCGGCGTTGCTCGCCATCGCCGCCACGCTAGGCGGCGGTCGCCGCCGCGGTCCCAGGGGTCGACCTAGATGCGAAGCGCCCGACGCCGACCCCGAGCACGAATGCGATCGCGGTCGCGACGAGCACCCCGAGGCTGACCGCACGCTCGTACGGGGTGTCCTCCAGCGTCGCGGCCACGCCGATCAGGGCGACGGTGAGGGCGGCCGCCGCGGCGCAGCCGACGGCGACGGCCTCGGCACCCGAGACCCCGATGCGCCGCCGCGCGACGGCGAGCACCCCCCCGATGCCGACGACCTTGCCGACCACGATCGCGGTGGCGGTCCACCCGACGAGCGAGACCGGCGCACCCGACGGCGCCTCGATCGGCACGAGCGTGTGGAGCAGGACGAAGATCGGCAGCAGCAGTCCGGCGACCCACGGATGCACGCGCTCCTCGACCCGCTCCGCGACGCTCGGGTTGTCCGGGTCCGCGCTCGGCGCGGCGAACCCGACGGCGAAGGCACCGAGCGAGGGGTGCAGCCCCGCGCGGAGCATGAGCACGACGACGACCGCCGTCGTCCCCACGACGGTCGCCTCGCCCAGGTTCCACCTGCGGATCGCCCAGGCGTATGCGGCGACGACCGCCACGACGGCCGCGAGCCATGTCGGGTCCGGCTCCTTGCCCGTGGTCGCGAGCGCGAGCAACCCGCCCAGGTCGTCGAGCACCGCGACGGTCAGCAGGAGCGCGCGCAGCGGGCGGCGGAACCCGCCGATCGTCGTCACCGCGGCCGCGAGCGCGATGTCCGTCGCGACGACGGCCACCCAGCCGTCGCGCGCGGCGGCCGGCGCGGCCGCGACGTAGATGGCCGCGGGCAGGGCCATGCCCGCCACCGCCGCGGCGAGCGACACTCGCAGCGTCAGGCCCGAGAGCACCCCGCTCGCGAACTCGCGGCGCAGCTCCAGCCCCACGAGCAGGAAGAACCCTCCGATCGCCGCCTCGGACAGCACGTGTGTGACGCCGTTGTCGAGCTCGACGCCGACGACGGTGGCGAGCACGACGCCGAGCACCGCGGCACCGACGACGAGCGCCGCCGCGCGCACCTCGACAGCGACGAAGCGCTCGAGGTACGCCGTCGGGCGGTACCACGCGGCACCCTCGTGCGCATGTGACGTGCGGCGCGACCTCATGCGGCACACGGTACGCCACGCGCGCCGCACGCGGCTCCGTCGCGCACCGGCACAGCACCGTGATGTACGCTCTGTCGATCGTGATCCCCCCGATCTCGACGCCGATCGTCGGTGCGTCCTCCGACGCGGGCAACTTCGTCGACGTCGTCATCCCGTCGTGGGGCTGGCCGATGCTGCTCGGCATCATCGCCGCGGCCCTGCTCGTCGACCTGCTCGTGTTCCATCGCAAGGCGCACGTCGTCGAGATCCGCGAGGCCGCCATCGAGAGCGCCGTGTGGGTCGGGCTCGGTCTGGCCTTCACGGGCGTCGTGGCGTGGATGTTCGCCGACCAGGGAGCGGGCGGGGCCGCCGCGGTCGAGTATCTGAGCGCCTACCTCATCGAGAAGAGCCTCTCGGTCGACAACGTCTTCGTCTGGGCCATGGTCTTCGCCCACTTCCGCGTCCCCCGCGAGTACCAGCACCGCACGCTCTTCTGGGGCATCTTCGGCGCGCTCGTGATGCGGTTCGCCTTCATCCTCGTCGGCACCGCGGTCATCAACCGCTTCAAGATCCTGCTCCTCGTGTTCGGCCTCTTCCTCGTCTACACGGGTTGGAAGATCGTGCGGGGCAAGGACGAGCACACCGATCCCAACGACACGATGACCATGCGACTCTTCCGGCGATTCGTGCCGTCGGTCGACCACTACGACGGGCAGAAGATGATCACCCGCGTGGACGGCAGGCGCTTCGCGACCCCGCTCATGGCGGTGCTCGTGATCGTCGAGGTGACCGACGTGATCTTCGCGGTCGACTCCGTGCCCGCGGTGCTGGCGGTGAGCCGAGAGCAGTTCATCGTCTTCGCGTCCAACGCGTGGGCGATCCTCGGCCTCCGGGCGCTCTACTTCCTCCTCGCCGACATGCGCGAGCGATTCGTCTACATGCCCCAGACCATCTCGACGCTGCTCATCTACGTGGGCATCAAGATGACGATCGCCTGGCGGGGGTACCACATCCCGGTGCCGATCTCGCTCGCGGTGATCGTCGGCTTCCTGACGGTCGGCGTCGTGGCCTCGGTCGTGGCCAACCGTCGGCGCCCGTCAGCCTGACGCGCGCGGCGACGCGACGAAGATCGGGATCCGCCGGGTCGTCTTGGCCCGGTAGTCGGCGTACGGGGGGAACACCGCGACCGACCGCGACCACCAGCGGTCGTACTCCTCACCCTCGACCAGGCGCACCGTCGCGGCGAAGGGCTCGGGTCCGTCCTGCACGGTCACCTCGTCGGGGCGTGCGATCAGGTTGTGGTACCAGCCGGGGTTGTCGGGGGCCCCACCCTTGGAGGCGACGAGCGCGTACTCGCCCTCGTGCTCCACGCGCATGAGCGCGATCTTGCGCACCGAGCCGGACCGCGCGCCGCGCATCGCGACGATG
>CAXRBC010000134.1:0-10479 GCA_964228515.1 Ilumatobacteraceae bacterium | reverse complement strand
CGGCGGGTCGCGGGGGCGCGTAGACTGCGGACAGATGTCCCCCCGGACCACCCCGAGGTTCCGCGGCGCCCGGTCGATCGGCAGGGTGCTCGTCGCCTGCACGGCGGCGGCGACCGCGCTCGTCGTCGGCCCCGCGCGCGTCGGCGCGGCGCCCGTGCCCGCCTCGCCCGAGGACGACAAGCGCCAGGAGGTCGCGGCGATCGCCGACGAGCTCGAGCGCCTCGAGGAGTCGATGCTGGCGCTGGCCGAGGACTACGCCGAGGCCGTCAACGACGGGCTCGAGCTCGACAAGGAGATCGAGGCGGCCGAGGAGCGCATCGCCGCCAAGCAGACCGAGCTGCTGGCGATGCAGTCGCAGTTGCAGGGCGCGGCGCGCAGGACGTTCGTCGGCAGCTCGTCGGGCAACTCGCTCGCGGCCATCCTCTCGTCGACCGGTTCGCTCTCCGACCAGGTGCGCAAGGCGTACCTGACGTCGGTGGCGCTCAACGTCGGGGTGGGCGGCACCGACGAGTTGCAGGCCGTGATCGACCAGCTCGCGAAGGAACGGGACAACCTCGAGCGCCTGCGGACCAAGGCCGGCGGCATCGCCGACTACGCCCGCAAGCGCCTCCTCGCCGCCGAGGCGAGCGCCTCGATCTTCACCAACCGGCAGAGCGCCGCGCTGGCCGAGCTGGGCGACCTGCTCACGGCCGAGCAGGCGCGTCGGGCCAAGGCGGCCGCCGAAGCGGCCGCGGCGCAGGCCGCCAAGTGGTCGACCGCCAAGTACACCAAGGTCCCCGCCCCGTCGCCCGCGGCGGCGACGGCCGTCAAGGCCGCGCTGTCGCAACTCGGGGTGCGGTACCGCTTCGGCGCGCTGCAGCCGGGCGTGGCGTTCGACTGCTCGGGGCTGACCTCGTACGCCTGGGCCCGCGCCGGTATCGCGCTGCCCCGCTCGTCGCGCTCGCAGTACTCGGCGCTCACCCGCGTGCCGATCGCGGCCGCCCAGCCCGGCGACCTGATCTTCTCGTACTCGCCGATCAGCCACGTTGGCATCTACCTCGGCGGGGGGCAGATGGTGCACGCGCCGCGCACGGGCGACGTGGTGAAGGTGTCGTACGTGTCGTGGGCCAAGGTCATCGGGGTGGGGCGACCCAAGTGACCGGCGAGGCCGCACTCGCGGGCTGGACTCGCGGCGAGTGGGCGGCCGACGGCATCAGCCACCCGACGTACCGCCGCGGCAGCGGACCCGGCGTGATCGTGGTGCACGAGATCCCCGGCATCACGCCGACGGTCGCACGCTTCGCGCAGGAGGTGGTGGACGCGGGATTCACCGTCGTGATGCCGCTGCTCGTCGGCGAGGTCGGCCGCCCGCCGAGCGCCGGCTACATGGCCTCCTCGGCCGCGCGGGTGTGCATCTCCCGTGAGTTCACCACGATGGCGGTCGGGCGGACCTCGCCCGTGATCGCGTGGCTGCGCGCGCTCGCGCGCGAGCTGCACGCGTCGTGCGGCGGGCCGGGCGTCGGCGCGGTGGGGATGTGCTTCAGTGGCGGCTTCGCCCTCGGCATGATGCTCGACGACGTGATGGTGGCGCCGGTGCTCTCTCAGCCGTCGCTGCCGTTCGCGATCGGTCGTCGCCGCGGTGCCGACCTCGGCCTCAGCGACGAGGACGCGGCCCGCGTCGCACGTCGCGCCGCCGACGGCTGCAGCGTGCTCGGACTGCGCTTCGACGGGGACCGGCTCGTCGGCGACCGATTCGCCACGCTGCGGAGTCTGCTCGGCGACGCCTTCGTCGCGGTCGAGTACCCGTCGACCTCGCCCAAGGACCACTCGGTGCTCACCGAGCAGCGACGCGACGACGCGGTGCGGCGCGTCGTCGCATTCCTCCGCGAGCGGCTCGCCTAGGCGGGCGATGGTAGGTTCGCCCGCGTGCGGGTGAAGGTCGACGGCGAGAAGTGCCAGGGCCACAATCGCTGCTACGCGCTCGCGCCCGAGCTCTTCGACGTCGACGAGATGGGCAACGCGCACGAGCGGGGCGACGGCACCGTGCCCCCCGGCCTCGAGGACAAGGCGCGCCTCGCCGTCGCCAACTGCCCCGAGTACGCCGTCTCGATCGTCGAGGACGCGTCGTGACGGGGACCCGAGACTGGGCGACCGACTTCGACCACGCCGACCCGTACTACAACGCGCACGTCCACGAGATCTGGGACGACCTCCGCGGTCGCTGCCCCGTCGCGCACTCGCCCGCCTACGGGGGCACGTGGCTGCCGGTCCGACACGACGACGTGCGCGCGATCGCATACGACACCGACCACTTCTCGAGCGAGGGCGTCGTCGTGAGCACGACCAAGGCGGAGGGCACGGCGCCGCTCGGTGGCGCGCCGCCGATCACCGCCGACCCGCCGGCGCACCACGACGCGCGGCGCATCCTGCTCCCGGCATTCGCGCCCAAGGTGATCGCGGCGCTCGAGCCCGAGGTGCGCGCCCTGTGCCGTCGGCTGCTCGACGCGGTGGGCGACGCGGACGTGGTGGACGGCGCGGTCGACTACGCGCAGCACATCCCGCCACACGTGATCGCGGGGATGCTCGGCTTCCCCCACGCGGACGCCGAGATGTTCCGCGGTTTCGTCCACGACGTGCTCGAGGGCATCGACCGCACGCCCGAGGATCGCCAGGCGGCCTTCCTGCGGCTCGACGGCTACCTCCAGGCCCAGATCGACGACCACGTGGCGAGGCCGCGCGCCGACCTCACGTCGCAGTTGCTCGCGACCGAGGTGGGTGGCGCGCCCGTGTCGCGCGAGCAGGTGCGCGGCACGATCCTGCTGCTGCTGATCGCGGGCATCGACACGACGTGGAGCGGCATCGGCTCCGCCCTGTGGCATCTCGCCGGCCACCCCGACGACCTCGCCCGCCTCGTGGCCGAGCCCGCGCTGATCGACTCGACGATCGAGGAGATGCTGCGGGCGTACGCGCCGGTGACCATGGCGCGGATCGTGAAGGAGGAGGTGGTGGTGGGCGGCTGCACGCTGAAGCCCCGCGACTGGGTGCTGCTGCCGTTCCCCGCCGCCAACAGGGACCCCGCCGTCTTCGACCGCGCCGACGAGGTGCTCATCGACCGCGCGGAGAACCGTCACGCGGCCTTCGGCCTCGGCATCCACCGCTGCGTCGGGTCCAACCTCGCGCGGCTGGAGATGAAGGTCGCGGTGCAGGAGTTCGTCGCGCGGTACCCCGAGTTCCGCCTCGACGACCCGTCGGCCGTGACGTGGAGCGTGGGGCAGGTGCGCGGACCGCGCCGCCTCCCGATCCGCATCGCACGCCGCGCGTAGCGTCGCCCGCCGTGACCCAGCCCGGCAGCGGGCGCGCCGTCGACCTCGCCGCGCTCAACCCCGACCAGCAGGAGGCCGTCCTGCACCGCGGGGGGCCGCTGCTCGTGGTCGCCGGCGCCGGCTCGGGCAAGACGCGGGTGCTCACGCACCGCATCGCGCACCTCATCGAGACGGGCACGCACCCGATGCGGATCCTCGCAATCACCTTCACCAACAAGGCCGCCGGAGAGATGCGCGAGCGGGTCACCGCGCTCGTCGGCCCCGTCGCGGAGCGGATGTGGGTGAGCACCTTCCACTCCGCGTGCGTGCGCATCCTGCGCCGCGACGCGGAGCGGGTGGGGTATCCCACCTCGTTCAGCATCTACGACCAGGCCGACGCCCAGCGGCTGGTCGGCTACGTGATCCGCGACCTCCACCTCGACCCCAAGCGCTTCCCCGTGCGCGGCGCGCAGGCCCGCATCAGCCTCTGGAAGAACGAGCTGATCGACCATCGGGAGGCCGCCGCGATGGACGGCGGTGCGGACGAGCGGTACGCCGAGGTCTACGCCGAATACCAGTCGCGACTGGTGAAGGCCGGGGCCATGGACTTCGACGACCTGCTCGGCAACGTGGTGCGGCTCTTCCGCGAGCAGCCCGAGGCCCTCGCGTCGTGGCAGGAACGCTTCGACCACGTGCTCATCGACGAGTACCAGGACACGAACGTGGCGCAGAACCGGATCGTGCTGCAGCTCGCGGCCCGCCACCACCAGGTCTGCGTGGTGGGGGACACCGACCAGTCCGTGTACCGATTCCGCGGGGCCGACTACCGCAACATCCTCGAGTTCGAGCACGCCTTCCCGGACGTGACCGTGGTCGTGCTCGCGCAGAACTATCGCAGCACCCAGACCATCCTGGACGCGGCCAACGCCGTGATCACCAACAACGTCGAGCGCAAGCCCAAGGAGCTCTGGACCGACGCCGGCGAGGGCGAGAAGATCGTGCGCTACTTCGCCGACGACGAGTACGACGAGGCGAGGTGGGTGGTCGGCACCGTCCGCCGGATGCACGATGGCGATCCCCGGCCGTGGAGCGACTTCGCCGTCTTCTACCGCACCAACGCCCAGAGCCGCGTGCTCGAGGAGGTGCTGGTCGAGGCGGGCGTGCCGTACAAGCTCGTCGGTGGCACGCGCTTCTACGACCGGCGCGAGGTGAAGGATGCGCTGGCCTACCTGCGGTGTGCGGTCAACCCGCTCGACGAGGTGAGCATCAAGCGCGTGCTCAACGTGCCGAAGCGTGGCATCGGAGAGACCACGGTGTCGCGCCTCGACGCGTGGGCGGCGTCGCAGGGCCTCGCCTTCGCGGCCGCGCTGCGCCGCGCGGACGAGGCGGGCGTCGGCGCGGCCGCGCAGCGGGGGATCGGCGAGTTCGTCCGGCTCGTCGACGACCTGGACCGCATGCTCGCCGACGGACCCGGCACCGTCATCCGTCACGCGCTGCGCGCGTCGGGCTACATGGCCGAGCTCGAGGCCGAGGACACGATCGAGTCCGCCGGGCGACTCGAGAACCTCGAGGAGCTGATCGGCGTGGCGTCGGAGTTCACCGACGTCGGCGAGTTCCTCGAGCAGGTGTCGCTCGTGGCCGACACCGACGAGATCACGGGCGACAACCACGTGACGCTCATGACGTTGCACGCGGCGAAGGGCCTCGAGTTCCCCGTCGTGTGCATCGCCGGCATGGAGGAGGGCGTCTTCCCCAGCAGTCGATCCATGGGCGACCCGAGCGAGCTCGAGGAGGAGCGCCGGCTCGCCTACGTCGGCATCACCCGGGCGCGCGAGCGCCTGCTGCTCTCCCACTCCTGGAGCCGCAACCTGTACGGCTCCACGCAGTACAACCCGCCCTCGCGATTCCTCGACGAGATCCCCGCCGCGCTGGTGCGGCGCGAGGGCGCGGTCGACTCGGGGGCCGACGCGGGGCGCGTCACCCAACGCCGCGCCGAGGTGCCCCGCTACCGGCGCACCGACCAGCTCGTCGCCATGGCGACGCACTCGGACACGGGGCTCAAGGTCGGCGACGACGTGGTGCACGCCAAGTTCGGGGAGGGCGTGATCACGCACATCCGCGGCACGGGCGAGCAGGCCGAGGTGACGGTGCACTTCGCCGGGCACGGCGACAAGCACCTGTCGCTCGTCTGGGCGGCGCTCCGCAAGCGCTGACCGGGCTCGCCGGCGCGCGGCCCTCGGAGGGTCGTCGGCGGTCCGTCGTCGGCGGTCAGCCGCCGGAGAGGTCGATGAGGAGCGTGGTGCGGTTCTCCACGATCGGGCGCGCGTCGAGGGGGCGCCGCAGCGCCGAGACGTCGAGGGTGCGCCCCTCGCAGTCGACGAAGTCGCGCGACGCGGGCACGTGGCGCACGAGGCACGACGCGTCGCGGTCGTCGGGGTGCGCGGCGTAGACCTGCCAGCCGCGCGCGGGGTCGTCCCCCGTGTGGTCGATCACGATCGATCTCGTGCCCGAGGTGTCGCGCAGGTCGGGATAGAGGATCGGGCCGTCGCGCTCGATCACCTCGGCGACGTCGACGACCCTGCCGACCTCGAACGTGCGCGCCACCGGCACCTCGCCCGACGTGCGACGCTGCGTCGCGCGGTCGGCGAGCAGCCACGTCGCGCCGAAGAGCACCGCGAAGAACACGATGCCGCCGACCACGGGTACGACCGCACGAGCAAGCGGGGACGACGGCCTCGGCGCGCGCACGCCCCCAAGTGTGCTGGACGCGCGGGCGCCACGCGTAGCCTTGTGACGCCGTGAAGCGCACGTACCGCGTCGTCGTCGCCAAGCCGGGCCTGGACGGCCACGACCGCGGCGCCAAGACCATCACCCGTGCGTTGCGCGACGCGGGATTCGAGGTCATCTACACGGGCCTGCACCAGACGCCGGAGCAGATCGCGGAGACGACGCTGCAGGAGGACGCCGACGCGGTGGGGCTGAGCCTGCTGTCGGGCGCGCACCTCACACTGTTCCCGCGCGTGATGGAGGAACTCGCGCGACGCGATCTCGGGCGCGTGCTCGTCTTCGGGGGCGGGGTGATCCCCGACGCCGACGCGGCGGCGCTGCGTGGCCAGGGGGTGGCCGAGATCTTCGGCCCCGGCAGCTCGCTCCGCGAGATCGCGGCCTGGCTCGAGCGCGCGCTCGACGAGCGCGAGTCGGCCGCCGTCTGATGGACCTGCTCGCGTACCAGGGCAAGCAGTACTTTTCCCGCTACGGCATCCCGGTGTCGGCCGGCGACGTCGCCACGACGGTCGACGAGGCGGTGCGCGCGGCCGACGCGGCGGGCTACCCCGTGGTGGTCAAGGCGCAGGTGCACGTCGGCGGCCGCGGCAAGGCGGGGGGCATCAAGCTGGCGGCCGACGCCGCCGAGGTGCGCACCCACGCGGCAGCGATCCTCGGCATGTCGATCAAGGGCCACGTGGTGCGCCGGGTGTGGGTCGAACGCGCGTCCGACATCGCCGAGGAGTACTACGCGTCGTTCACCCTCGACCGGGCGGCCAAGCAGCACCTGCTCATGCTGAGCGCCCGCGGCGGCGTGGACATCGAGGAGGTGGCGGCCACCGACCCGGGCGCGATCGCCCGCGTGCACGTCGACCCGCTCCGAGGGCTCGACGCCTCGGCGGCACGCGCCGCCGCGGGGGCCGCGCGCATCCCCGAGCGTGCCCGCGACGGGGTGGCGGACGTCCTGGTCGCGCTCTACGAGTGCTTCACCAAGGGTGACTGCGACCTCGCGGAGATCAACCCGCTGATCCTCACGACGGCGGGGAGCGTGCACGCGCTCGATGCCAAGGTGAGCCTCGACGCCAACGCGGCGTTCCGGCATCCCGAGTGGGACGAGTGGCGCGCGACGGAGGAGCTGGATGCCCGCGAGCGCCTCGCGCGCGAGAAGGGCCTGCAGTACATCGGGCTCTCCGGCTCGGTCGGCATCATCGCCAACGGTGCGGGCCTCGCGATGAGCACGCTCGACGTGGTGCAGCAGGTCGGCGGCGCGGCCGCCAACTTCCTCGACATCGGCGGTGGCGCCAACGCCGAGCTGATGACGGCGGCGCTCGAGGTGATCAACTCGGACACCGACGTGCGCAGCATCTTCGTCAACATCTTCGGCGGGATCACCCGCGGCGACGAGGTGGCCAAGGGCATCGTCGAGGCAGTGCGGCGCGTGTCGCTGCGTGCCCCGATCGTGATCCGCCTCGACGGGACCAACGCCGAGGAGGGTCGCGCGATCCTCGCCGCCGCCGGGATCCCCGCCGACCGCCTCGTGTCCAGGCCGACCATGCTCGAGGCGGCCCGCGAGGCCGTGGCGCTCGCGGCGCGGGGGCTCTGACGTGGCGATCTTCGTCGACGCCTCCACGCGGGTCCTCGTACAGGGCCTGACGGGGGGACAGGGACGATTCCACGGCCTGCGCAACAGGTCGTACGGCACGCAGGTCGTCGCGGGCGTGACGCCCGGCAAGGCGGGCCAGGACGTCGACGGCGTCCCGGTGTACGACACGGTGGCCGACGCCGTGCGCGCGACGGGTGCGGACGCGTCGTTCATCGCGGTGCCGCCCAAGGCCGCACCCTCGGCGATCCTCGAGGCCGCCGCCGCGGGCGTGCGGTTCGTCGTGTGCATCACCGAGGGCGTGCCCGCGCAGGACGAGGCCCGCGTCTACGCGACGCGGCGGCGCGACCACCCGGGGACGCGACTGCTGGGCCCCAACTGCCCCGGGATCATCAGCCCCGGCAAGTGCAACATCGGCATCACCGCCGGCGAGATCGCGATGCCGCCCGCGCCCGGTGCGCGCAACGTGGGGATCGTGTCGCGGTCGGGCACGCTCACCTACCAGGCGCTCTTCGAGCTCAAGGCTCAGGGGATCGGCGTGAGCACGTGCGTCGGCATCGGCGGCGACCCGGTGCCCGGCACGTCGTTCGTCGACTGTCTCGCCGAGTTCGAGCGCGACCCCGAGACCGACGCGATCCTCATGATCGGCGAGATCGGCGGCTCGGCCGAGGAGGAGGCGGCGGAGTTCATCTCCTCCCACGTGCGCAAGCCGATGAGCGCGTACATCGCGGGGGTGACCGCGCCGGCCGGCAAGAAGATGGGCCACGCGGGCGCGATCGTGTCGGGCGGCAAGGGCACGGCCGCCGGCAAGATCGAGGCGCTGCGGCGCGCGGGCGTGCAGGTGGGGGCGAACCCCACCGAGGCCGGCGCGCTGATGGCCCGCATCGTGCGCGGATGAGCCGACCCGGCCCGCTGCGGTACCTCCCGTCGCTCGACGGGCTGCGAGCACTCGCCGTGGTGGCGGTGATCGTCTACCACGCCAACCCGCGTTGGCTGCCGGGCGGCTTCATCGGCGTCGAGACCTTCTTCGTCATCTCGGGATACCTCATCACGCTGCTGCTCGTCTCGGAGTCGGAGGAGACGGGGCGCGTCGACCTCCGCGCCTTCTGGGTGCGGCGCGCGCGGCGCCTGCTACCCGCACTCTGGCTGCTTCTCATCGGCGTGACGACGTACGCCGCCGTCTTCGAGCGCGGTGACCTCGGGCGCCTCCGGGGGGACGTCGTGGCGGCCGTGCTCTACGGCTTCAACTGGTTCCAGATCTGGACCGGCACGAGCTACTTCACCGCGTTCGAGCTCGTGCCGCTGCGCCACCTGTGGTCGCTCGCCGTCGAGGAGCAGTACTACCTCGTGTGGCCGCTCGTGATGGCCGGGGTGCTCGCGCTCGGGCGTCGCCGCCTGCCCGCGGTGGGCCTCGCGTTCGCCGGGGGATCGGCCGCGCTCGCGGCGTGGACCGCCGCCACGTACCGCCCAGGCCGCATCGGCACCATCGACGAGACTCCGGAGCAGTACGTCGAGCTGCTCGGCCGCGCCGTGTCGCGGATCGATCTCCTGTTCCTCGGCACGCCGACGCGTGCCGCGGGCCTGCTGCTCGGTGCCGCGCTGGCGACCTGGTGGCGCCCCTGGCGCCTCGAGCGTGCGGCGGCGTCGCGACTCGGGACCGTGGCCGACGTGCTCGGCGCGGCCGGCACCGTCGCCCTCGTCGTGATGGCCCTGCGGTTCCACACCCTCGTGGAGGGCGTCGACGAGGGGACGGTCGGGTACGACCTGCTCTTCCGCGGCGGCTTCGCGATGGTCGACGTGGCGAGCCTCGCCGTGGTCGCCGCGGCGGCGCACCCGGGCGCGCGGCTCACGCGCCTCGCGCTCGGCAACGCGGTGATGCGGTGGATCGGTACGCGCTCGTACGGTCTGTACCTCTACCACTGGCCGGTCTTCCAGATGTACCGGCGCTTCGCGGGTCGCGGGCTCACTGCTGCGGAGCTGGTCGTGCTGATGGCGGTGGCCTGCTGCCTCACCGAGGCCAGCTACCGATTGGTCGAGATGCCGGTGCGCCGCGGTGCGCTCGGCGCATGGTGGCGGCGCTTCCGCCTGCCGGCGCCGCCCGCCGCGCGCGCCGCGCAGCAGCGGCGGATCGCGCTCGGGGCGCTGGCGGCGCTGCTGCCGACGTTCGGCGTCGTCAGCCTCGCGACCGCCGAGGTCCGCGTCGACGAGATCACCCGCAACCTGATGGCCAACGAGGCCACCGTCGTCGACGTCCTCGGCGGGGGAGACGGGTCGCCGCAGCCCGCGGGCCCCACCACGACGGTGGCGGGGCAGGTCGCACCGCCCACGACGACGCTCGACGGCCAGGTCGTCGACGTGCTCGCGATCGGCGACTCGGTGATGCTGGGTGCCGCCAACGTGCTCACGCGCCGCGGCGTCACGGTCGACGCGATGAAGAGCAGGCCGTTCCGCCAGGCGCTCGAGATCGCCAACTTCATGAAGTCGGTGAACCGCCTCGGCTCGGTGGTGATCATCCACCTGGGGACGAACAACACGGTGGACGTGGCGACCCTCGACGAGATCATGGTCCCGCTGCGGGACGTGCCGCTCGTGCTGTTCGTCACCGTGCACGTGCCGAGCGAGGCGCGCCAGCGGCTCAACAACGAGCGGATCGCGGCCCTGCCCGAGCGCTACGAGAACGTGCGGGTGCTCGACTGGCACGCCGTCGCCACGGCCCACCCCGAGTACCTGTACTCCGACCGCACGCACATCCGCCCCGAGGGCCAGCAGGTCTACGCGGACCTGATCATGCAGGCCATCGGGCGCCCCTGAGCGCGCACGTAGGATCTGCGCCCG
>CAXRBC010000133.1:0-4530 GCA_964228515.1 Ilumatobacteraceae bacterium | reverse complement strand
CTTGTACGCCGCCTCGGCGGGGCCGATCTCGTCGGGCCGCAGCAGGTTGGCCATGATGCGCAGCACCCACTCCATCAGCGTGCGGCTGTGGATGCCGACGCGCGCGAGCTCGCGCATGAGCGCGGGCCGGCCGATCACGCGTGCGAAGAGGCGCGCGACCTTGAAGTACTGGCCGTACTCGTCGCGCAGCAGCGTCTCGTAGCGCGCGAGGGCGCGCGGGTCGCCCGTGGCGAGCGCCTCGGAGATCACCGTCGCCGCCATGCGTGCGGTCTCGTAGGCGTAGTCGATGCCCTCGCCGTTGAACGGGTTGACGCTGCCGGCGGCGTCTCCGACGACCACGTGGCGCGCGCCGACCTTGGGACCGACCGACCCTCCCATCGGGATCTTGCCGCTGGTCGCGCGGCGCTCGGGCGCGCCCGGGTCGATGCCCCAGTCGTCGGCGATCATCTCGGCATACGACGTGAGCACGTGCGAGGTGTTGACGTCCTTGAACTTCTTGAACGTGGACAGGAGCCCGACGCCGACGTTGATCGTGCCGTCGCCGACCGGGAAGATCCACCCGTACCCGGGCAGCGAGTGGCCGTCGCGGTCCTGCACGTCGAGCGCCGACTCGATCCACGGCTCGGCGTGCCGGGGGCTCTCCCAGTACGTGCGGATCGCGGTGCCGTAGGGCCACTCGCGTCGCCGGGCGGTGCCGAGGGCCCGGCCGATGCGGCTGTTGGCGCCGTCGGCGATCACCACGTGCCGCGCTCGGTAGGCGATGGCCTCGCCGGCATCGTGGTCCGTCACGAGCGCCCCCCGCACCTCGGGGCCCGCGGCCCCGGGCTCCACGATGGCGGCGGTGGCCTCGTGGTGGGTGCGCAGCGTCGCGCCGGCGTCGCGCGCGCGGTGGGCGACCATCTGGTCGAGGTCACGCCGGCGCACTACGTAGCCGTGGCGCGGGTACACCGGATGCGTCGGCCACCGCAGCTCGAGCGCGCGCCCGTGCGCCGTCGCGCGCAGGCCGTCGTAGCGGTGGTGGCGCGCCAGGCTCGGGCCGAGGCCCATGTCCTCGAGCTGCTTGACGGCGCGGGGCGTGAGGCCGTCGCCACACGTCTTCTCCCTCGGGAACTCCTTGCGCTCGAGCAGCGTCACGTCGTGCCCCGCGCGCGCGAGCCAGTAGCCGGCCGCGGCACCCGCGGGCCCGGCGCCGATCCCGAGCACGTCGGTCTCGACCTCGCGCGACGACGCGGCGCGCGCGTCGTCGCCGGTCAGCGTGGCGGGGGCGCTACTTCCCGAAGGGGCGGGGGTCGGTGCCGACATGGGCGGGGGGATTCGTCAGCATCGCATACGTCTCGGCGATGGTGTCGAACGAAGCCGCACCCGACTCGAGGCCCGCGAAGATCTCCGACTCCGGCGAGCACCAAGTCTCGTACTCCTCCGCCCACTCCTCGCTCGCGGGATCGGCGCCGCCGATCACGTAGCGCTCGTGACAGACGACCCCGAGGATCTCGGCGTAGGAGAGGCCGCCGCCCCACTTCTCGCCCTGGGACGGCATCGCGTTGCCGTTGTACGAGAGCGGGGCGTGCGCGCCGCCCTCGCGGTCGGGGTCGCCGTACACGGCGATGCCGGCCGACACGAACGGCTGCGACCCGGTGTAGACGAAGTTGAGCATGTCCTCGATCTTCGGGAACGTCTTCAACACCTCGCCCTGGTAGAGCGCGCGTCCCGCGCCGCCCGCGCCGTTGGCGCCGTGGCAGCTCGCGCACGCGCCGTACGTCGCGGCGCCGACGGCGAGCGGACCCTCGGGCTCCTTCTCCGCGGGGCGCACGGAGATCAGATAGAGGAACGCCCAGAGCGGCAGCATGCTCAGCGTCGCCATCGCCCAGAACGGGATCTTGCGGCGCGACTTGGCCGCGACGACGTACGCGGGATCCGGCTTTGGCGGGGGCGGCGGCGCTGCGGCGACGCTCGCCGCGGCCTTGGCGACCGCCGCGGTGGCCGACTCGCCGCCGCTCGACTCGGCGCGCGCCGGGGCGGACGAGGATCCCGAGGGCGCCTGACCGCTCAGCGCGGCGCGACGATCGCGCGAACGCTGGAGGAGGTACTCGGGGACGTCACCCACGGCGACACAGGCTAGACGCGGCCCGCATTGCGGCCGTTCGCGCGCGCACCTTCACGAGCGCACAGGAGCGCGGACGTCGGTGACGAGCGACGCGAGCGACGCGCGCGCATTCACCGACCTCGATGGGACCGCCCGAAGGGCCGAGAGTAGGCTCGTGCCGGCGTTCACGAGGAAAGGCGACGACAGACGCTCCATGATCGCGATCGACGTCCTGCGGTGGCCGGGGATGAACCAGGCCTTCATCTTCTCGTTCGTGCTGACGACCGCGCTCGCCCTCGTGGTGATTCCCGTCGGCAGGCGCCGGCCCGCGGACCGCACCGCCACGTGGGGCGAGGCGATGTTCGGCGGCACGTACGCATTCGCCGTGCTGTTCCTCGCGTTCGGCGTGGTGCCCCACCAGTGGATCGACCACGCGGACAAGGACCTCGGCTGGCGCAAGGACAAGCTCATCTACGGGCCCTTCGACCTGCTGCGCCCCGACACGGTCGGCGGATCGTTCCCCATCACGATCAGTTACGAGGCGCTCCGCGACATCATCGTGATCGTGATCCACGCGTTCTACATCGGGCTGATGATCTACCTCTTCGCGTGGTGGCAGAAGCGCGGCGAGGTCGCCGCCAAGGAACTGCCGCTCTCCACCTACGGGCGCCCGCTCGTGAGGAAGGGGTGACCGTGGCCAAGACCGACGCGAACCCGCCGATGATGCCCTACACCGACGACTACCGGCTCGTCGAGGTGGACGCCGCGTACCTCTCGAAGGCCGTCAAGCCCAAGCAGTTCATCCACATCGACCAATCCGAGTGCATCATGTGCGAGGGCTGCGTCGACATCTGCCCGTGGAAGTGCATCCACATGGTCACGCCCGAGGCGGTGGCCGAGGCCGACGGCACGGAGAAGCCGGGAGACGACCCGAAGGACCACGTGCTCTTCATCATCGACGACGACGTCTGCACTCGCTGCGCGCTGTGCGTGGATCGCTGCCCGACCGGCGTGATCGTGCTGGGCAAGGTCGGCGCGCCACCCGCGACGGGCGAGGTGCACATGCGGACCAACAACCACGGCTACGCCTACGGCATGCGGCTCTAGGACGGAGGGGACCGACGACATGGCACGGATCATCGACGAGCAGCCCAAGCTCGGCATCAAGGAGCGCCTGCAGAAGGTCTCCGACCAGGTGAAGGACAGCCAGGCGTGGAACTCGATCTTCCGCCCCGGCTCGATCTTCCGCAAGGGCTACTCCGACTCGCCCCGCAACCGCTCCTACGTGGTGATGAACTCGGTGCTCTACCACCTGCACCCGGTCAAGGTGAAGCGCCACGCGGTGAAGGTCAGCTACACGCTGTGCCTCGGCGGCCTGTCGTTCTTCCTCTTCATCCTCCTCACGATCACCGGCATCTTCCTGATGTTCTTCTACCGACCCACCGCGGCCAACGCCTGGCAGGACATCCAGTCGCTGCACACCTCCGTCACGTTCGGCCTCATGGTGCGCAACATGCACCGCTGGGGCGCCCACCTGATGGTGCACTCGGTGTTCCTCCACATGGCGCGCGTCTTCTACCACGGGGCCTACAAGGCGCCGCGGGAGTTCAACTGGGTGGTCGGCGTGATCCTCCTCACGCTCACGCTGCTGCTGTCGTTCACCGGCTACCTGCTGCCGTGGGACCAGCTGGCGCTGTGGGCCGTGACCGTGGGGACCAACATGATGGGCTACTCGCCCGTCATCGGCTCGCAGGTGCGCTTCGTGCTCCTCGGCGGCCTCGAGATCGGACCCGAGACGTTGCTGCGCTGGTACGTGCTGCACGTGCTGCTCTTCCCGTTCGTCACCGTGATCTTCCTCGCCATCCACTTCTGGCGCGTCCGCAAGGACGGCGGGATCTCCGGTCCCCTCTGATGGGCGAGATCCCCGAGCACCTGCTCAAGCGCGCGCAGGCCGCGCGCGAGAAGGCGGCCGCGGCCGCCGGTGGCGGCGCCGCGTCCGGCGGCGACGCCTCGGGTGGTCGCATCCCGCAGGAGCTCCTCGACCGGGCCAAGGCCGCGCGCGAGGGCAAGGGCGCCGTCGCCGTCGCCGACGCGCCGGGCGCGATCGTCGCGGCGGCGCCGGCCGCGGGCGGCGTGCCCGTCGGCGCGGGCCCGGGCGGGCACACGCAGCGGCTGCTCACCGTCGTCAAGTCGGGCTCGATCCAGGATGTGAAGGCCGTGCCGGTCGACAAGGTGCACGTCTGGCCGCACCTGCTCTCGATCGAGTTCGTCGCCGCGCTCGCATGCACGGCGTTCGTCTTCATGTTCTCGTGGTTCGTCAACGCGCCGCTGCTGCAGGCCGCCAACTTCAACGCCACTCCCAACCCGTCGAAGGCCCCGTGGTACTTCCTCGGCCTGCAGGAGCTCCTCACGATGTTCCACCCGATGATCGCGGGCGTGACCATCCC
>CAXRBC010000132.1:0-6066 GCA_964228515.1 Ilumatobacteraceae bacterium | reverse complement strand
CCGTCCACGTCGGGCTGCGCCATCAGGTCCACGATGTTGGACGCCTTCACGCTCCCCCCGTACTGGATGCGAATGGCCTCGGCCGCGCCCCGGCCGACGGCCGTGGCGACCTCGGCGCGCATCGCCCCGACGACCTGCTGGGCGTCGTCGGCAGTGGCCGTCTTGCCCGTGCCGATCGCCCAGATCGGCTCGTACGCGAGCACCATCCCGCCGACGACCGACTCCTTGCGCCCCGCGAGCGCCGCGCGCACCTGTCCGAGCACTTTGTCCGTCGTCGCGCCCGCCTCGCGCTCCGCGAGCGTCTCGCCGACGCACACGATCGGGGTCATCTTGTGGCGCAGTACCGCATCGATCTTCTTCGCCACCGTCTCGTCGGTCTCGCCGAAGACCTCACGCCGCTCGCTGTGGCCGACGATCACGTACCGCACCGACAGCTTCGCCAGGAACGCGGCGGAGACCTCGCCCGTGTATGCGCCGGCGTCGTCCTGATGGCAGTGCTGCGCCCCGAGGGCGAAGCGCAGCTCGTCGGCCTCGATCAGCGTCTGCACGCTGCGCAGGTCGGTGAAGGGCGGGTGGATGCTCACGTCGACGGCGGCGAAGTCGTCCTTCGACAGCAGGTACGCCAACTTCTGGATCGTCTGGATCGCCTCGAAGTGGTTGAGGTGCATCTTCCAGTTGCCGCTCACGAGCGGCCGGCGGGTCTCAGCGGACACGCGGTGCCTCCCGCAGCGCGCGCAGGCCCGGCAGGTCGCCGAGCTCAAGGTACTCGAGCGAGGCGCCGCCGCCCGTCGAGACGTGGTCGATCTCCCGCTCGAGGCCGAACGCGGCGAGCGCCGCCGCCGAGTCGCCGCCACCCACGACCGTGAAGGCGCGCGTCGCGGCCATCGCCTCCGCGACCGTGCGCGTGCCCGCGGCGAAGCGCGGATCCTCGAACATCCCCATCGGCCCGTTCCAGAAGACGCTCGCAGCGTCGGCGATGGCGTCGCTGAACGCCGCCGCGGTGCCGGGCCCGATGTCGAGGCCCTTCGCCCCCTCGGGCAGCCGCACGCCGTACGACGAGACGGCGCCCGACGCGTCGACGCCGACCACGTCCTCGGGCAGCCGGATCTTCGTCGAGCCCGCCAGCAGCGCGCGGCACGTGTCGATCTGGTCGCGCTCGCACAGCGACGCGCCCACGGGGTGGCCCTGCGCGGCGAGGAACGTGAAGCACATGCCGCCGCCGACGAGCAGCTCGTCCACCACGTCCAGCAGCGCCCCGATCACCCCGAGCTTGTCGCTCACCTTCGCCCCGCCCAGCACGGCGACGAACGGGCGCCGCGGCGCGGAGCGCAGCCCCGCGAGCACCTCCACCTCTCGGGCGAGCAGGCGGCCCGCGGCCGACGGCAGCGTCCGCGGCGGGCCCACGATCGAGGCGTGCGCCCGGTGCGCCGCGCCGAAGGCATCGTCGACGTACAGGTCGACCCCCGAGACCAGCCGCGCGACGAACGACTCGTCGCAGGCCTCCTCGCCGGGGTCGAAGCGCAGGTTCTCGAGGAGCGTGACGCCCGGTGCGAGGTCGGCGAGACGCGCGCGCACCGGCGCCATCGCGTACTTCGCGCTCGGCGCACCCTTGGGTCGGCCGAGGTGGCTCGCGCACGTCACCCGCGCGCCGCGCGACGTGAGCCACTCGATCGTCGGGAGCGCCGCGCGGATGCGGAGGTCGTCGACGATCCGCCGCGCGTCGTCGGGGCCGTCCATCGGCACGTTGAAGTCGGTGCGCACGAGCACGTGCCTCCCGGCGACGTCGCCGAGGTCTTCGAGGACGGGCAGGCGCACGGCGGGCGCGGTCGGCGGCGGTCGGCTCAGCGGCGCAGCGTGGCGCCGATGTGCATCGTCAGGTCGACGAGGCGGTTGGAGTAGCCCCACTCGTTGTCGTACCAGCCGAGCACCTTGACCATCGAGCCCGAGCCCGACGGCATCGACATCGTGAGCCCCGCGTCGAGGATGCAGCTGTGCGGGTTGGTCACGATGTCGCTCGAGACGATCGGCGCCGTGCAGTACTCGAGCACGCCCTTCAGCGGGCCGGCCGCCGCGGCGCGGTACGCGTCGTTGATCTGCTCCACGGTCGCGGGCGTCGCGAGGTTGGCGACCAGATCGGTGATGGAGCCGGTGGGCACGGGCACCCGCAGCGCGGTGCCGTCGAGCTTGCCCTTCATCGCCGCCATCACGAGACTCGTCGCGCGCGCCGCGCCCGTGGACGTCGGCGTGATGTTGATCGCGGCGCCTCGCGCGCGCCGCAGGTCGGAGTGCGGGCCGTCGACGAGCGACTGGTCCCCCGTGTAGGCGTGCACCGTGGTCATGAGGCCGTTGACGAGGCCGAACGCGTCGTCGAGGACCTTCACCATCGGGACGAAGCAGTTGGTCGTGCAGCTGGCGTTGGACACGACCTTGTGCGTCGCGGGGTCGAAGTCGCGGTGGTTCACCCCGTAGACGAACGTCGCGTCGGCGTTGGTGGCCGGAGCGGACACGACGACCACGGGCGCGCCCGCCGCGAGGTGCGCGGCCGCCTTCTCGCGGTCGGTGAAGAAGCCCGTGGACTCGATCACGAGGTCCACGCCGAGCGTGCCCCACGGCAGGTCCTTGGGATCGCGCTGGGACAGCACGGTGATGGTCCGGCCGTCGACGCTGATGCCGTCGTCGGTGGCGACGATCTCGCCGGGGAGGACCCCCAGCACCGAGTCGTACTTCAACAGGTGGGCCATCGTCGCCTTGTTGCCGAGGTCGTTGACCGCGACGATCTCCACGTCCGCGCCCGCCGCGCGCACGGCGCGCCAGAAGTTGCGACCGATGCGGCCGAATCCGTTGATGCCAACGCGTGTCGTCATGCGCTCGACGCTAGTTCAGGCGCGGCACGGGCCCGACCCGCACCGCGGGCGCGGCGACGCGTCGTCTCAGTCGAGCGAGACGTCCCGGTGCGTCACGCGCGGGCGCACGCCGCGATCGCCCAGCCAGCGGCCGAGCTGTTCGGCGATCGCCACCGAACGGTGCCGCCCGCCCGTGCATCCGACCGCGATGCTCAGGTAGCTCTTTCCCTCCGCTCGGTAGGCGGGCAGCAGCAGGTCCAGCATCGACCCGAGCCGCTCGAGGAACGCACCGGTCACCTCGTGCGACATCACGAACGCACGCACCTCCTCGTCGAGCCCGGTCTTCGTCCGCAGGGCCTCGTCCCAGTGCGGGTTGGGCAGGAAGCGCACGTCGAACACGAGGTCCACGTCGAGGGGGATCCCGTGCTTGTAGCCGAACGACACGACCGACACCTGCATCGCGGCATCGCCCGCCTCGTCGGCGGCGAACTGCGCGGCGAGCCGCGACTTGAGCTGGTGGACGGTGAGGCTCGTCGTGTCGACCACCAGGTCGGCGTCGCCCTTCACGGGCTCGAGCGACGCGCGCTCCCGATCGATCGCCGCCGCGACGCCGCCCCCGCCGTCGTCGAGCGGGTGGCGCCGGCGCGTGGCGCCGTATCGCCGCACGAGCTCCTGCGTGGAGGCGTCGAGATACAGGATGCGCACGCGGTGCCCCGCGGCGCGCAGACGCCCCGCGATCGCGGGCACCTCGCGCTGCGCCGCGACCGTCGACACCACCAGCCCGAGCCGCGACCCGGCCGAGCCCGCGGCCGCGAGCTCGACGACCTTGTCCACGAGCTCGGTCGGCATGTTGTCGACGACGAACCACCCGAGATCCTCGAGGTCGTCGGCCGCCTGGGACCGACCGGCACCCGACATCCCCGTGATGAGGAGGATGTCCGCCACGCCGTTCACGCTAACGGGGGCGCCTCCGGCGCGCCGCGCAGTCGCTCGTGCACCGCGCGCGCCACCGCGTCGGGCAGCCACTCGAGCGCGAGGAGTTGCTCGAGCGTGGCCGCGCGCACCTTGGCCGCTCCGCCGAAGTGGGCGTCGAGGCGCGCGCGCCGCGCGGGGCCGAGCCCGGGGATGCCGTCGAGCTCGCTGCGCGTCATCCGCCGCCCGCGCAACTCGCGGTGGAACGCGTTGGCGAAGCGGTGTGCCTCGTCGCGCACGACCTGCAGCATGTAGAGCGCCTCGCTCCCCCGCGGCACGCGCACTGGCGCGCCGGACCCGGGCACGAAGACCTCCTCGTGCTCCTTGGCCAGCGCGGCGACGGGGATCACGTCCTCGAGGCCCAGGTCGCGCACGACGTCCACGGCGACCGACAGCTGGCCCTTGCCACCGTCCACCAACAGCAGCTGGGGCGGATATCGGAACTTCGCGGCGGCCCGACGGCCCGCGCCGCTCTGCGCGCCGGCCTCCGACGCGTCGGCGCCACCCGACGCGTCCCGTTCCGCGAGGTACGCGCGCAGACGTCGCGCCAGCACCTCTCGCATCGCGGCGTAGTCGTCGTTGCCCGCCACCGTCCTGATCTTGAAGCGTCGGTACTCCCTGCGCGCGGGCAGCCCGTCCTCGAGCACCACCATGCTCCCGACGTAGTCGGTGCCCTGCAGGTGCGCCATGTCGTAGCACTCGATCCGCAGCGGCGCCTCGGGCAGCCGCAGCAGGGTCTGGAGCTCCGCGAGCGCCCGACTGCGCGAGTTGTGGTCCGAGGCGCGCCGCGCCCGGTGGCGCGCGAGCGACTCCGCCGCGTTGTGCGCGACGGTCTCGGCGAGCGCGCGCGTGTCGCCGCGCTGCGGCACGCGGATCTCCACCGCGGAGCCGCGCAGACCCGACAGCCACGCAGCGAGGGCGTCCGCACCCTCGGGCGGCTCGGGCACCAGCAGCGCCTTGGGCCACCCCGGCACGGGCGCCTCGCCGTACATCTGCTCCAGGACGCGGGCCAGCAGCCCCGCCCGCGTCACGTCCTCGACCTTGTCCACGATGCTCCCGTGGCTGCCCACCACGCGTCCGCGCCTCACGTGGAAGACCTGCACCGCCGCCTCGAGCTCCGACTCGGCCAGCCCCACGACGTCGACGTCCTCGTCGCGCTCGCCCACCATCTGCTGGCGCTCGAGTGCCGTCCGCACCGCCCCGAGGCGGTCGCGGGCGCGTGCGGCGCGCTCGTAGTCCTGCGCCGACGCCGCGTCGCGCATCTCGGCCTCGAGGGCCTCGGTGATCGGCTCGGTGTCGCCGTCCAGGAAGGCGGTGAGCCCCTCGACCTGCGCGCGGTACTCCTCGGGCGAGACGGCGCCCACGCACGGGCCCGCGCACTTCTTGATGTGGTACAGCAGGCACGGCCTCCCGAGCCGCTCGTGCTGGCGGTACTTCGCGGGCGAGCACGTGCGCACCGGGAACGTGCGCAGCAGCAGGTCGAGCGTGTCGCGGATCGCCCACGCGTGCGCGTAGGGCCCGAAGTAGCGCGTCCCGCGGCGCTTGCGCCCGCGCATCACCATCGCCCGCGGCCACTCCTCGTCGACGGTCACCGCGAGCAACGGGTAGCTCTTGTCGTCGCGGAGGCGCACGTTGAAGCGCGGGCGGTGCTGCTTGATCAGGCCGTACTCGAGCATCAGGGCCTCGACCTCGTTGCGCACCTCGATCCACTCGACGGTGGCGGCGGCTTCCACCATCGCCGCGGTGCGCGGGTGCAGCGTGCGCGGGTCGGCGAAGTAGCTGGAGACCCGCGAGCGCAGGCTCGCGGCCTTGCCCACGTAGATCACGCGGCCGTGCGCGTCCTTGAACTGGTAGCTCCCGGGCGCGTCCGGGATCGTCCCCGCGGGGCGCTGCACGCGTCAGCCGAGCAGCGGAGCGAGGAACCGTCCGGTGTGGCTGCCCTCCACGCCGGCGACGCGCTCGGGCGGCCCCTCGGCGACCACCTGGCCACCGCCGCTGCCGCCCTCGGGCCCGAGGTCGATGAGCCAGGCCGCGGTCGTGATGCCGTCCAGGTTGTGCTCGATCACGAGGACGGTGTTGCCCTGGTCCACGAGCCGCGAGAGGACGGTGAGCAGGCGACGCACGTCCTCGAAATGGAGGCCCGTCGTGGGCTCGTCCAGCAGATAGATCGTGTGCCCCGTCGAGCGCTTGGCGAGCTCGCTGGCGAGCTTCTCGCGCTGCGCTTCGCCGCCCGAGAGAGTCGGCGCGGGCT
>CAXRBC010000131.1:0-3738 GCA_964228515.1 Ilumatobacteraceae bacterium | reverse complement strand
CCGACGACGACGCCGCGACCTGACGCGGCGCCGAGCTACGCGTCGGCGCGGGGCGGGTCGTCAGTGCGGGGCGGGGGTCAGCGCGGGGCGGGGCGTCAGCGGAGATCTGACGGGATGAGCGACGCCAGCGACACCAGCGGCCGCGGCCCCACGTGCGAGATCACCTCGGCCGCCGCGATGCCCGCGAGCCGCCCGCACGCCGCCGCGTCCCAGCCGCGCGTGTAGCCGTAGAGGAACCCCGCCGCGTAGAGGTCCCCCGCGCCCGTCGCGTCGACCACCCGGTCCACGGGCTCGGCCGGCACCGCCACGCGCCGGCCCTCCCAGAGCAGCACCGAGCCGTCCGCGCTGCGGGTCACCGCGGCGTGCGAGCACTCGCGGGCCAGCCGCGCGAGTGCCGCATCGAGGTCGGTCTCGTAGAGGGCGCAGAGCTCGTGCTCGTTGGCGAAGAGCAGGTCGACGTCGTCGCGCACGAGCGCGAGGAAGTCGGCCCGGTGCCGCTCGACGCAGAAGGAGTCCGACAACGTGAGTGCCACCTTGCGTCCCGCCGCGTGCGCGTGGGCCGCCGCGACGCGGAAGGCCTGCTTGGCCGCCTCCCGGTCGAAGAGGTACCCCTCGAGGAACAGCACGGCACCCGACCGGACCCCGTCGGCCGACACGTCGGCGGGCTCGAGCAGCGACGACGCCCCGAGGAACGTGCTCATCGTCCGCTGGCCGTCGGGCGTGACCACGATGACGCAGCGCCCCGTGGGCTCCGTGGTCGAGGTCTCCCCGGGGAAGAACCGCACCCCCACCCGCGCGAGGTCCTCCGCGAAGGCCCGCCCGAGGTCGTCGCCCGCGATCTTGCCGACGAAGCCCGCCCTGCCCCCGAGGCTGGCCAGGCCGTGGCTCGTGTTGGCCGCCGACCCGCCGCTCGCCTGCACCGCGCCCCGCAGGCGGCCGTACAGGTGCGCCGAGCGGGCCGCGTCGACGAGCATCATCGAGGCCTTGGTGAGGCCCTCCTGGACGAGGAACTCCTCGGGAGCCTCCGCGATCACGTCGACGAGCGCGTTGCCGATGGTGACGGCATCCAGCGTCGGTGCGGTCACGGCGGGACGACCCTACCAATCCGGGTCGGATGCGATCCGGGGACTGTATACACCTACTACGCTCGTCGCATGCGCAAGTCGCCGACCGAACGCCAACTCCGCTCCGCCGCCCAGACCACCTCGGAGCTGCTCGCCGCGCGACTCGCCGAGACGCGGCATGCGCGCGACTGGTCGCAGGACGACCTCGCCCGCCGCGCGGGCGTCGATCGCAAGACCGTGAACCGCATCGAGAAGAGGCACTTCTCCCCCTCGCTCGACACCCTGGTGCGGCTCTCCGTCGCACTCGGCTGCCGCCTCTCCGACCTCGTCGGCAAGTAGGGGCGATGCGCCGCGCGCCACGGCGCGCGGCGAGCGACCGGGTCCGGGACCCGCGCTAGCCCTCCCCCGTCCCGAGCGACAGCCGACACGCGTCGCCCCCGCGCACTGCACAGCGGGCGGTCGCGTCTGCGGCGCGGCGGCACAGCTCCGCGATGGCGCGCACGTCGTAGTCGCCGAGCCGGTCGTGGCCGACCGACCCCGAGACCGAGTGGTACCACGACACGTTGGGGACGTGGCGCGAGATGGGGCCCGCCGCGTCGGCGAGCCCGTCGCACCGGGGCGCGGCCGACGACTCGAGCGCCGCGACGAACTCCGGGAGATGCACGACCGGCACGAGCTCGTCGGCGCGCAGGTCGCGGCGCACGCTGGCCCGCGACGCGTCGCCCACGACGATGAGCAGCGGGGCGGTGTCCGACCGGCTCGCACGCGCCGCGCCGGCGAGGCCGCGCGCCACGCGACCGTCCCACGCCCAGCGAGGCGTCGCGGTGGCGAGGCGCACCGCCACGCGCGGGCCGCAGGTCGGCACCGAGCGCGAGAGCGCGTCGAGTGCGGCGGTCAGCAGCAGCGCGGCCGCGAGCGCGGTCGGACCGTGGGCGTCGGCGATCCACCACACGAGCTCCCGCGAGGCGGCATCCCGCGTCTGTCCCGTGCCATAACCGCCCCCACCTTGCCCCGACATGCCGCGGGCACGATAGCCCACCCGTGTCGCGGGCATGGCCCACGCCGGGCCCGTGCGGGTGGGGAGGCGTGCCCACCCACGCGAGGCGCCGCTATCCGCGGGTCTCGACGCGCAGGGCGCCGCGCTCGAAGCGCTCGCGCAGCTCCCGCTTGAGGAACTTGCCGGCCGCGTTGCGCGGCAGGGGCTCCCCCAGGATCGCGACGTGCGTCGGCGTCTTGTAGGACGCCATGCGCCCCTCGAGGAACGCCCAGAGCTCCGCCGCCGAGAGGGCGTGGCCGGCCTTGGGCAGCACGGCGACGGCGACCTCCTCGCCGAGGCGCTCGTGCGGCACGCCGAAGACCGCCGCCTCGTGGACGGCGGGGTGCTCGTAGATCGTGCCCTCGACCTCGGCGCAGTAGACGTTCTCACCGCCGCGCAGGATCATGTCCTTGGCGCGGTCCTGCACGTAGACGAAGCCCTCGTCGTCCATGCGCCCGACGTCGCCCGACCGCAGCCATCCGTCGACGATCGTCTCCGCGGTGGCATCCGGCTTGTTCCAGTACCCGCGGATCAACATCGGGCCGAAGAACCAGATCTCCCCCGCCTCCCCGCGCGGCACCTCGCGTCCCGACTCGTCGCGCACCTGCACGCGCATGGGCGGGATGCAGCGTCCGGTGCTGGTGGGCCGCGCGAGATAGTCGGCGCCGCGGTTGCCGGGACCGTAGGCGTTGGTCTCGGTCATGCCGTAGCCGAGATTGGGACCGCCGCCCTTCACGCGCTCCGCCACCGTGTGCCCGAGCGTCGCGGGCGCGGGCGCGCCGCCGCCGCCCACGGCGCGCAGCGACGAGGTGTCGTGGCGCGCGAAGGCCGGCGAGTGGACGAGGTCCCAGCTCTGCGTGGGCACGCCCACGAAGTTGGTGATCCGCTCGCGCTCGATGAGCTCGAGCGCCTTCTCGGCGTCCCACTTGTACATGATCACGAGCTTGAGCCCGACGGCGACGCAGCTCAGCATCACGGGCACGCACCCGGTCACGTGGAAGAGGGGCACGATGAGGATGAACGAGGGCGCCAGCCCGTCGGGCGCCGCGGGGGGCGTGCGCGCGTTGTCGACCGCGGTGCGCGCGCTGAAGGCCATGAGGGCGTTGGTGACCGCACGGTGGGTCGACACCGCCCCCTTGGGGAAGCCCGTGGTGCCCGAGGTGTAGAGGATCGTCGCGTCGTCGTCGGGACCCACCTCCACGGCGGGTCGCACGGCTCCCGGCACGACCACGTCCGACCACGCGTCGACGCCGAACGGCACCGCGCCCGTCGGGCGCACGAGCACCACGCGGATCCCGAGGGCCTCGCACGCGGCGCGCGCGACGGCGTGGCGCTGCTCGTCGCAGACGAGCACCTTGGGCAACGAGTCGCGCAGGGCGTAGTCCATCTCGGGCTCGGTCCACCAGGAGTTCATCGACACGCTGATCGCACCCACCGACACCACGGCGCCGAACGACATCACCCACTCCGGGTAGTTGCGCATCGCGATCGCGACCCGGTCGCCCTTGGCCACGCCGTAGCGGTGCACGAGGGCGTGGGCGAGGCCGTCGATGCGGTCGGCGACCTCGGCGAAGGACAGACGTTCGTCCTCGTAGACGAGGAAGGTGCGGTCGCCGTACGTACGGGCGTTGGCGAACA
>CAXRBC010000130.1:0-4948 GCA_964228515.1 Ilumatobacteraceae bacterium | reverse complement strand
GACGGCGCTGGGCGGTGTCGGCGCGGGCGCCGTGGACGGGGTCGCCGTGACCGGGTCGCTCGTGGAGATCCCCGTCACCTACGACGGCGATGACCTCGCGGACGTCGCGGCGCGCGTGGGCTGCAGTGCGGGGGAGGTCGTGTCGCGCCACGCGGGCGCCGAATATCGCGTGGCGTTCTGCGGCTTCGCCCCGGGCTTCGCCTACCTTCGCGGTCTCGACCCGCGGCTCGTGCTGCCGCGCCGCGACGTGCCGCGCCCGCGGGTGCCGGCCGGGTCGGTGGCGATCGCGGCGGAGTACTCGGCCGTGTACCCGAGCGCGTCGCCCGGCGGGTGGCACCTGCTCGGCACGACGCGCCTCGCGATGTGGGACCCGGGGGATGCGGCGGCGCCGGCGCGGCTGGCGCCGGGGATGCGCGTGCGATACGTGCCGGTGCGGGCGTGAGCGCGGTGGCGGGCACGGCCGCACCGGGTACGCGCGCGTCGCTCGTCGTGGTCGCCGCGGGGATCGCGACGAGCGTGCAGGACGCGGGCCGCGCGGGCTGGGCACACCTCGGCGTGCCGACCTCGGGCGCAGCGGACCGTGCGTCGCACCGCCTTGCCAACCGGCTGGTGGGCAACGCCGAGTCGTGCGCGGGGATCGAGACATGCGGCGGGGTGGAGCTGGCGGCCGAGGGCGGGGCGCTGCGCGTGGCGGTGACGGGCGCCGAGGCGCCGCTGACGGTCGACGGCCGCCCCGCGGATCAATGGCGGCCGCTCGCGCTGGCCGCCGGAGCCCGCCTCCGGATCGGCGCGCCGACCCGGGGGCTACGTATATATGTGTCGGTCGCGGGTGGCATCGGGGGGCCGCCGGTGTTGGGGTCGCGCTCGGCCGACGTGCTCGCTCGGCTGGTGCCCGTGCCGGTGGAGGCGGGGGCGCGGCTCGAGGTGGGTGCCGGCGGCGCGGCGGGAGCAGAGGGGTCGGTGGCCGGAGCCTCGGCGGGCGCGGCGGCGGGTGACGCGGCCGGCGTGCCGGCGGCCCGGCCCGACTGGCTCGACGTGTGGCCCGGGCCGCACGCGGAGGGTCTCGACGCCGCGATGCGCTCGCTCGTCGCCACGACGCGATGGACGGTGTCGCCCGAGTCGGACCGCGTCGGCGTGCGGCTCGCCGGCCCCGCGGTGCCCGTGTCGGGCGTCGGGTCCGGCGGGTTGCTCGAGTCGGTGCCGCTCGTGCGCGGTGCGGTGCAGGCGCCGCCCTCGGGCGGGCTCGTCGTCATGCTCGCCGACCATCCGACGACGGGCGGCTACCCGGTCGTCGCCGTCGTGGACGATGCGTCGGTCGACGCGCTCGCGCAGGCGCGGCCCGGCGACGCCGTGCGCCTGCGCTGGGTCGGCGGGCGCTGACCGCGCCGCCGCGGTCGCGGCGGCGCCCTCTCCCGGCTACTCGAAGAGCAGGTGGCCGATCACGTCGTCGATGAGCGCGTTCCACTGCGACTGCTCATCGGAGGCGCGGCCCGCGTCGAAGGCGGCGAGGACGCGCCCGAGCGTGTACGCCTGCAGGTACGTGGCGATGAGTCGCGGCGAGTGGCGGGGCGAGATGAGGCGGCGGTCCTGTGCGGCCTGGATGATGATGGCGAGCTCGTCGTTGAGCTTCGTCTGGACGGCGGTGAGGGCGCGGGCATGGGCGGGCCGGCCGCGCGTACCGGCGATGACGCCGAGGCGGTCGACGCGGATGGCGGTGCGTGTGAGGTCTTGCGTGAAGGTCGTGGCGCCGCGGAGCGCCTCGCGCAGCTCGGCGGGCGTGTGGGAGCGATCGAGGATGGCGCGGATGCCCGCGATGCTCTCGTCGACGTAGGCGGCGTAGACCTTGCTGAGGGCGGCGGCGATGAGGCCGTCGCGGTCGCCGTAGTTGGCGTAGAGGGAGCTCTTGGAGATGCCGGTGCGCTCCATGACGTCCTCGATGCGCAGGCCGCTCTCGCCGTGGCGGGCGAGGAGGTCGACCGTGACGTCGACGACCTCGTCGAGGTCGGGGGCGTGGCGCTTGCCGCGCGTGTAGCCGGGGGCACCCTTGCCCGCGCCGGGACGGCGGGGGCGGCGCGCGGTCGCCCTGCCCGCCGCGGGTGCGCGGCGCGGGCGACGACTGGCCCGCGACACGGTAGGTGAGGCTACCGATCGGCGAGACTCGGGGGATCGAGGCACGACCGACACAACGCGCCGGGTGGGCGTGGTGCGCCGCGGCGGCCGTGCTCTTCGGCGCCGCGACGCCGCTGCTCAAGTTGCTCACCGAGGACCTCGGCGCGTTCAGCCTGTCGGGGCTGCTCTACCTCGGTGCGGCCGCCGCGGTCGCACCGTCGGCCGCGCGCGGCGCGGGTCGCCGGGTGCGCGCGCTCGGCGGGCGCGACGCGAGGCTGCTCGCGACGTCGGTGGTGCTCGGCGGCATGCTCGCGCCCCTCATGTTGATGGTCGCGCTCGATCGCGTCGCCGCGGGCACGGTGTCGCTGCTGCTCACCCTCGAGCTCGTCGCCACCGCCGCGGTCGCGCGGGTGGTGCTGCGCGAGCACGTGGGCGGTCGCACCGCGGCCGGTATCGGACTCGTCGTGGCGGCCAACGTGGCGCTCGTGGCCGGCGACTCCGTGTCGTGGGACGTCGGGGCGCTCCTCGTGGTGGGGACCTGCCTGTGCTGGGCGACGGACAACGTCGCCACGGCCGGCATCGGCGCGCTGCGCCCCGCGCAGATCACCCTGGTCAAGGGTCTCGTCGCCGGATCGGTCAACCTCGCGATCGGGCTCGCCGTCGACGGGCCACCGTCAGGCGACGCGCTCGGGGTGCTGGTCGTCGGCGCGCTGTCGTACGGCCTGTCGATCCCGGCGTGGATCACCGGCGCGCGGCTGCTGGGCGCGGCGCGGGGACAGGTGATCTTCGCCCTCGCACCCTTCGTCGGCTTGGCGCTCTCGGTGCCGATCAACGGCGAAGCGATCGCCGGCGTGACGGCCCTGGCCGCGGGTGGCGCGCTGCTCGGCGTGCTGGTGATGTCGACCGGCGGGCACGAACACGAGCACGTCCACGAGGCGATCGAGCATCGCCATGCGATCGACGGGCGCGACCCGCACCACGCGCCCGAGCGCATCGAGATACTCGACGGCGACCTGCACCGACACGTGGCCTTCGCCCACGCGCACGCCCACGTCCCGGACGCGCACCACCGGCACGATCATTGAGACCCGGCCGGGCGGTCCCCGTACCACCCGGTGACGTCGAGCCCGCGGCGCGCGGGCCGGCTCAGCCCGTGACGGCGAGGGCCGGCTCAGCTCGTGACGACGAAGGACGTGTGCATCCCCGCTGCGTAGTGCGACGCGATGTTGCAGACGAGCTGGTAGTTGCCCGGCTCGAGCGAGACCGTCAGGGTCCCGCCCTCGCCCTTGCCGAATCCCTCGATCTCGTCGATGACCTCGATGCCCTCGGCATCCTCCGGGAAGGTGTCGCCCACCAGCGGGATCTCGCCGTCCGGGATGTCGGTCTTGACGACGAGGAACTCGTGCTCGATCGTCCCCTCGTTGGTGATCGTGAACGTCACGTCGCCGGCCTTCGCGCCGGCGGCATCCACGGTCACCGCCCACTCCTTGACCGTGCCGGTCACGTCATTGCTGAGGCCCTCCAGCGCCGCGTTGCCGTCGGCGCCGCAGGCCGCGAGTGCCAGCGCACTCAGCGCGCAGACGCTCGTGACTGCATGCCGTGTGAAAGTGGTCATGTCGTGCTCCTCTCGCCGATGGTCGTCGTGCGCACACTACGACGGACGCGCGACGTAAGGACGTCCTTACAAATCGGCGCGATGCCGGATTCGTAATCTCATCGTCATGGACTCGATCTTCGGCATCCCGTCACACCCACTGTTCGTGCACCTCCCGGCAGTGCTGGTGCCGCTCGCCGCCATCGGCGTCGTCGTCATGCTGGCCCGTGCCGCGTGGTGGGACCGCTACAAGTGGGCGACGCTGGCGGTCTCGGGCGCGGGTGCACTCGGGGCGATCCTCGCCGCGGGCTCGGGCGAGGGGCTCGAGGAGGGCGTCGAGGGGACTGCGTCGCGCTCGCTGCTGCATGCGCACGCGGAGGCCGGCGAGGCCGCGCGGACTGGCGCGATCGTGTTCTTCATCGTCCTGCTGGTGGCGGTCGTCGTCGTCCCTTGGTGGGCGCGTCGACGCGCGGGCTCGGAGTCGGGGTCGGCGGCGACCTCGCCCGCCGTCGGTCTCGCCGGCGCCACCGCGCCGAGATGGCTGCGGCCGATCGTCGTCGTCGCGCTGGTCGTCAGCGCGGGTGCCGCCAGTTGGACGGTGTACGACGCCGGGCACTCGGGTGCGAAGTCGGTCTGGGGCGACGTGAAGGCCGGCGAGGGTCGCGAGCGCGGCGAGGGCCACGAGTCCGGCAAGGGTCGCGAGCGGGGTGGCGACGACGACTAGTCGCGCCGTGCTCAGCCGAGGTGCGTGCGGATGAACGCGCCCGACGTCGCGATCGCGGCGCGCGCATCGTCGAGCAGCTCGCTCATGGAGAAGAAGGCGTGCACCTGGCCCGGGTACCGCACGAGCGAGGTGGGCACGCCGAGGCCCGCGAGGCGCATGGCGTAGGCCTCGCCCTCGTCGCGCAGCGGGTCGTACTGCGCGGTGATGACGAGCGCGGCGGGCGCGCGGCGCAACTCGTCGTCGGCGGCGAGCAGCGGTGAGTGCCGCGGGTCGGCGCGCTCGGCGTCGCGACCCGGGCCGAGATAGTGGTCGATGAACCACCGCATCGCCGCGGCAGTGAGGATGTAGCCCTCGGCGTTCTCGCCGTGGCTCGGGGCGCCGGCGCGCAGGTCGGTGGCGGGGTAGACGAGCAGCTGGCAACGCAGCGGGACGCCGGCGCGTAGCGCGACCAGCGTGGCGAGGTGGCCGCCCGCGGAGTCGCCGCCGATGCCGACGCGTGCGGGGTCGCAGCCGAGGTCGCC
>CAXRBC010000129.1:0-4068 GCA_964228515.1 Ilumatobacteraceae bacterium | reverse complement strand
CGCATGATCTCGCCGTCCTCGATGAGCTGGTGCAGCGTCTCGATCGCGTGGATCAGCGTCTCGGGGGTCGGCGGGCAGCCCGGCGCGTAGACGTCGACGGGCACGACCTGGTCGACGCCCTGGACGATCGCGTAGTTGTTGAACATCCCGCCGCTGCTCGCGCAGACGCCCATGCTGATCACCCACTTGGGCTCGGCCATCTGGTCGTAGACCTGGCGGAGCACCGGCGCCATCTTCTGGCTCACGCGGCCCGCGACGATCATGATGTCCGCCTGGCGCGGCGACGCGCGGAAGACCTCCATGCCGAATCGGGCGAGGTCGTAGTGCGACGCGCCCGTGCCCATCATCTCGATCGCGCAGCACGCGAGGCCGAAGGTGGCGCCCCAGCTCGAGCGGGAGCGCGACCACTTGACGAGGTCCTCGATGCGGCCCGTGAGGAAGTTGTGCTGGATGCCGCCGAGGCCGTCGTCCATCACGCCGCGCACGACGCCCATCACGCCACCCCCGCCGGCTCGCGCGCGGTGCGCGACGCCTCGTCGGCCGCCGACGACCACGCACGCTCGCGGCCGTCGAGGCCCACGAGCCGCACGCCGCGGGAGGTCGGCGCGTCCGCCGCGACGCGCGCCACGGGCGCGCGTCGCGCCTTGCCCGGACCCCAGTCGAGGGCGCCGCGGGCGATCACGTAGACGAACGCGAGGAAGAAGACGCCGCCGAACGCGACGAACTCCCAGAAGCCGAACGCTCCGAGTTCGTCGGCCGCGAGCGCATAGGGGTAGGCGAAGATGATCTCGATGTCGAACATGATGAAGAGCATCGCGACGACGTAGAAGGACACGGGGAAGCGCTCGGGCGCCTCGCGGCTCGGCACGATGCCGCACTCGTAGGGCGCGGACTTGGCGGCGTGCGGGCGGCGCGGGGCGAGCAGTCGCGACGCGACGAGCGAGAGGGCGCCGAAGACGATCGCCAGGACCGCCAGTACGACGATCGGGAGGTACTGGCCCACGGCCGGTCCCCGCCTATGCCTTCGCCGGGAGTTGCTCCCCGAGGTGTGCGCGGAGCGTGAGGTCGCGGCGATGGAGGACCCAGCACAGCGCGAGGAAGATGATGGTCGAGCCCACCGTGATCAGCATGGCGGGCTGCCGCTTGTTGCCCATGTCGCGCAGCATGTAGACGTAGCGCCGCGGCTGCGTCTCGTCGATCTTGGGACGCGCCGGGGCGCGGCCCGGCTCGACGCGCTGCGGCACGACGGGCGCCACCTCGACGAGCGCGTGGTGCGGCGTGTGGAAGAACGCGACGAAGTCGAGCGACTCGTTGATCTTGGGGAACCGGTCGCCGCCGCGGTCGTACACCGCGACCGAGACGTAGTCACCCGCGGCGAACTCCTCCGCCTCGTTCTGCAGGATCGCGTCGGAGGATGCGACGGCCTGGCCGCGACGCGGGTCGGACTCGGCGAGCAGGATCCAGCCGTCGGACTCGAGCGCCGACGCGACCGCAGCCGCGTCGGCGACGGAGTCACCCGACGTCGGCACCGCACGCGCCACGACGTCCGCCTGGTGGAGCAGCGAGCCGTCGCGGATGATCGACGCGGGCTCGGCGGGCAGCCACGTCGGCTCGCGACCCTTGAGGCCGATGCCGTAGGTCCACCAGATCGCGCCCATCGTCGCCATCCAGCCGAAGAGCCCGGCGAACACGACGAGGAATCCGAGGCGCGCACCGAGGTTGGTGCCCGCGATGAGGTACACGGTGCCCACGAAGATGATCACCGACAGGAAGAAGACGACCCAGCCGCGGATCTCGGGCTGCCAGCCCACCGCGAGCAGGCTCGCGAGCGTCGGGGCCGCGCCCACTCAGAGCCCCCGCACGTAGTCGACGATGGCCTCGATCTGCGCCGGGGTCAGCATCGCGCCGAAGCCCGGCATGCGGCCCGAGCCCTGGCCCTGCGCGCCGTAGCGCTTGCCCAGCTCGCTGCCCTGGGTGATGAACTGGATCATCTCCTCGCGATCGGCGAACTGACGGACCGTGCTGCCGCCCGTGAGGTTGGGACCGAGCGCACCGCCGCCGGTGATCTGCGGATCCCCGTACGACCAGCCCTTGGTGTGGCAGCGAGCGCAGGAGTACGAGCCGCCCGCGAGGTCGAGGTTGAAGAGCGCCTCGCCGATGGTCGCGTACGTGCCGGCCTTGACGAGACGCTCCGCCTCGGCCTGGATCTCGGCCTGCCGCTCCGCGGGGAGCGTGCCCGTCTCGCTGCGCGGCGTCTCGATCGAGTGCAGGTAGGTGATGAGCGTCTCGATCTGCTGCTCGTTGAGTGGGCCGCCGCCGACGAGGCCCCAGGCGGACATCGGAGAGAAGGGCCGCCCGTACTCGAGGATGTAGCGGACCTCGGAGTCGCTGTAGCGGTAGAAGACGGTGTTGATCGCCGGCGCCTTCCAGTTGACCTGGCGGACCTCGCCGGTCTTCGGGTCGGTGACCGCGTACGCGGCGACGCCGCCCGCGCCGTTCATCCCGCCGTGACAGCCCGCGCAGTTGAAGCCGCCCTCGGCGGTCGGGCGGAAGAGACCTGCGCCCCAGGTCTCGAACTTGTGCTCGAACTCGCGCTCCGCGCCGACCATGCGACCCGGCTCGAGGATCCAGTAGAGCGGCAACGCGACGGTGACCACCGCGAGGAACGCGAGGCCGAGCAGCTGGGTGCGCTCGAGCTTGCGGCCCTCGAGCGTCTCGTCGTCGTAGTACGGCGTGCGGTTGGCCGCGAGCGTGATCTCCGACCCGATCTCGCGGCGGGACTCCCGCAGGTTGCTCGCGGCGTAGACGACCCAGCCGATGACGGAGACGACGAGGACGATCCAGGCGATCGTCGTGGTGGTGTTGGCGAGGATCATCAGTGGCCGCCCACGTTGCCGACGCAGTGCGGCCCCTCGGCCTCCTGGCCCGTGGTGTTGGAGCCGATCGCGGGACCCGCGAACACGGGGCCGGTGTCGATCCCGCCGACGCCGTTGTTGACCGCGATGCCGAAGCGGTCCATGCCGCGCGGCGCGGGGCCGCCCTTCTTCTCACCGACGCGGTTGTACTGCGAGCCGTGGCACGGGCACTCGAACCACTGCGACGACGCACAGGTGGGGACGCGGCAGCCGAGGTGCGGGCACTTCTGGTAGAGCGCGACGATGCCCGACTCCATCCCGGCGTAGACCGGCCCCTGTGCGCCGTAGAGCGCCTTGCCCTTCGCGAGCGCCTCCTTCGGGTACTCCGTCACCCACGAGCGCGCCTCGGGCACGTACAGGAAGCCCTTGTTGGAGCGGATGCCCGAGATGACGTCGTCCAACTTGCCGACCGAGATCTTGGAGCCGAAGCCACCCTCGGCACCCTTCCACAGGAAGGCGATGACCGCGGCGCCGAATGCGCCGACGCTCGCGCTCATGAGCGTGACCGTCGCGCGGTTGAAGAACTGGCGGCGGGTCTCGCCGATCACCTCGGGGTCCGGCGGCGACCACGGCTCGAGCTCGGCCTTGGGCATCGTGGCGAGCGCGCTCGTGGCGCGGGCGGTCTCGCGGGCGGCGGCCTCCGCGGCACGCGTGGCCGCGCGGTCGCGGCTGCGGGTCTCGCGCGAGAGCTGGCCGAGCGCCTCGCCGCGGTCGGCGCGGCGGGCGGCGGTGAGCACCGCGCCGATCGCGGCGAGCGCGATGGCCGCGACGGCGAGGACGAGGACGGTGACGTTCATCGGGCGGGGCTCACAGGTCGAAGAAGATCCCGTCGCGCCACGGGAACGTGAAGTTGAAGCCCGGCCCGCGGAAGAACGACCCGATGATCACGAGCACCGCCCAGAACATGAGGTGCACGGTCCAGATGCTGGTCATGAACTTGCGGTCCTCGGGCTTGTTGGACTCGTTGCGGTCGAGGTACGGGGCGAGGATCATCGCGATCAGGCCCATGCCGGGGATGGTCACGCCCGCGATCATCGGGTGGAACATCGTGAGGAGCTCCTGCAGGCCGAGGAAGTACCACGGGGCCTTCGACGGGTTGGGAGTGGCGTTGAAGTTGGCGGCCTGCAGCAGCGGCGCGTTGACGAACCACGAG
>CAXRBC010000128.1:0-8909 GCA_964228515.1 Ilumatobacteraceae bacterium | reverse complement strand
CCGACGACGACCCGAACTACGCGGCAGTAGGTCGAGTGATCGCGGGCGGCGATCCCGCCGTCAGGCGCGTCGACGTTGCGCAGGGTGCGCTGAACGTGTTCCGTGGACGCAACACGGCCCACCGCGTGACGACCGTCGCTGGCGACACGGAGCGACTGGTCGCGGTGTTCTCGTTCTATGACAGACCGGGCGTGCGGTTCAGCGACTCGGAGAGGTTGGGGTTCTATCGCCGCGCATGACGCGCGACGTGGAGGGACATGCAGACGACGTATCCAGGGACACGGCGATCGACCGCTCGATCATGGGTGACGTAGGCGCGGTCGCGCTGCGCGGGCTGCGCAAGCGATACGGCGAGCGCACCGTCGTGGACGGCGTGTCGCTCGAGGTGCGGCCCGGGGAGTTCTTCTCCCTGCTCGGCCCCTCGGGCTGCGGCAAGACCACGACGCTGCGGATGATCGGCGGCTTCGAGCGCCCCGACGAGGGCTCGGTGCTCATCGACGGCCGCGACGTCACCGGCGACGAGCCCGAGGCCCGCCCGGTCAACACGGTGTTCCAGAACTACGCGCTCTTCCCGCACCTCGACGTGCGGGGCAACGTCGCGTTCGGCCTGCGGTTCGCGCGCGCCGGTCGCGGCGACGCCGACCGTCGCGTGGCGGCCGCGCTCGAGCTCGTGCAGCTCGGCTCGTTCGGCGCGCGGCGGGTGCACCAGCTCTCGGGAGGCGAGCAGCAGCGCGTGGCGCTCGCGCGCGCCCTCGTACTGGAGCCGACCGTGCTGCTGCTCGACGAGCCGCTCGGCGCGCTCGACGCGCAGCTGCGGGCGCGCCTGCAGGTGGAGCTCTCGGAGCTCCAGCGGCGGGTCGGCATCACGTTCGTCTACGTCACGCACGACCAACACGAGGCCTTCACGATGAGCGACCGCATCGGCGTGATGCGGGACGGACGCCTCCTGCAGGTCGGTGCGCCGCGCGAGATCTACGAGCGACCCGCGAGCGTCGACGTCGCGCGCTTCATCGGCGCGGCGAACCTCCTGCACGGGACGGTCACGGCGCGCGGCGTCGCCGACCTGTCCGGCCAGCGCATGGCCGTGCCGGACGACGCGCCGCTCGGCGACGCCGTCGTGATGGTGCGACCCGAGCGCATCCGACTCGGTGCGGGCGACCGATCGGCGCGCGTGGAGCGCGTGACCTTCGCCGGCGCATCGCTGCGGGTGGACCTGCGCGTGGGCGAGGTCGCCCTGGTGGCCGAGGTGCCCAACGACGACCGCGCGGCGTCGCTGCGGGCGGGCGACACCACGACGATCGACGTGCCGGCCGACGCCGTGCGAGTGCTCAGCCCCCTTCGCGGGTGAGGTCGCCGAGCGCGGCGCGTAGGCCGCCGCGCTCGCCGTGGCGGCGCCGCCAGGCGGACAGCGCCACCACGCCGGCCGCGAGCGCGGTGAACGAGATGGTCACGAGGAGGGTCGCCAGCGCGTTGAGCGCCGGCGTCGCGCCGCCGCGCACCGACGAGTAGATGCGCACGGGCACGGTCTCGCTCGACACGCCCGCGGAGAGGAAGCTCGTGATCACGAAGTCGTCGATGACGGTGGCGAAGACGACGACGAGGCTCGCGACCACCGACGGCAGCAGCATGGGGAAGAGCACGTGCCGCAGCGCCTGCACGCGGCTCGCGCCGAGGTCGCGCGCGGCCTCCTCGAAGGTCGGGCCGATCGCCACGAGCCGGCTGCGCACGATGACGACGACGCTGGAGAGCGAGAACGTGACGTTGCCGATGAGTTGCGCCGGCAGGCCGAGCGGGATGCCCGAGTAGAGGCGGGTGAACGTCAGCAGCAGCGCGGCGCCCACGACGATCTCGGGCGTCACCAGCGGCACCGCGGTGAGCGCGCGCGAGGCACCCGCGGTGCGCCCGCGCAGGCGCTGCACGCCGATCGCGAGCGCGACGCCGAGCGGGGTCACCACGAGGAGCGTCCCGACCGAGAGCACGAGCGAGTTGACGATCGTGCGGCGCATCGCGTCGTCGTGGAGCAGCGACGAGTACGGGTCGCCCGTCCACCAGCGCAGGGAGAAGCCGGTCCACACCGAGCGGGACCGCCCGTCGTTGAACGAGAAGGCCACCGCGATCAGCACCGGTACGAGGCTCCACGCGACGTAGCCCCAGGCGACGATCGGGAGCGCGCGCACGCGGGCGGTGCTCATCGCTCCCGCTCCCTCGCCGTGCGATCGGTGCTGCGCAGGTACGACGAGAGGCCGACCAGCAGGAGCACCGAGAGCAGCAGCACGAGCACCGCACCGCGCTGGGGCTGCGTGCTCGCGTTGAGGTAGAAGTCGATCTGGTTGCCCAGCATCTCGGTGCGCGGGGACCGCGAGAGCAGGTCGTTGGTGTAGTAGTCGCCGAACATCGGGAGCGCGATGAGCACGCAGGCGGCCGCGGTGCCCGCCCGCGCGAGGGGGAGCGTCACGAGGCGGAACGCCTGGCGCGGGCCGGCACCGAGGTCGCGGGCCGCCTCGACGAGCCGCCAGTCGAGCCGCTCGAGCGTCGCGTACAGCGGCAGGATGATGAAGGGCACGTAGCCGTAGACGAGTCCGAGCACGACGGCCACCGACGAGCCGTCCATCCAGTTGCGCTCGATGCCCACGAGCCGCAGCGCGCGGGCGCCGAGACCGCTCGGGCTCAGCAGGTTGTACCAGGCCATCATGCGCATCAGGTAGTTGACCCAGTAGGGCACCACGATGAGGGCGAGCAGCGGCAGGCGCCAGCGGCCCGCGTGGCGCGCGAGGTAGTAGGCGATGGGAAAGCCGAGGGCGAGCGCGAGCACCATCGCGATCGCGACGTACGCGACGGTGCGCACCGCGACCGCCCGCAGGGGGCCGTCCGCGAGGCTGGAGAGCACGGCGCCGGCCTCGTCGAAGCGCCAGGCCCGCGGATCCCACTCCGGGAGCGCGTCGCGGAAGATCGGGTCGATGCGCCCGAACGCCACGCAGGCCACCGCGTACAGCGGCACGAGGAACATCGCCCCGAGCCACGCCATGCCCGGGGCGGCGAGCGCGCCCCACGTGCCGCCGGCGCGCCGCCGGCTCACGCGTGCCTCAGCCGGCGGTGAAGCCGGCCCAGACGTCGTTCCAGACCGCGTCGACGGCGGGGTCGAGGCTGTGGAAGCGCAGCCCCGAGGCGTAGCGCTCGGGGGTCACGAGCGCGTCGGTGAGCGAGTCGGGGATGCCCGTGGCGGCGACGTACTCGTCGACGGTGATGCCCTCGAGCGCCGGCTGGTAGCCGACGTACGTCGCGTTGGCCAGGGCGCGGTCGCGGTCGGAGAGGAAGTCGATGAAGGCGTGCGCGAGCACGGGCTTGGTCGACGCGCGCGGGATGCAGAAGAAGTCGTTGGCCGTGGCGGTCGTCTCGGGCCACCAGAACCCGATCACGCCGGGGTCGACGCCCTCTGGGAGGTACATCGGCATCGCGAGTGCGTCGCCGCCCCACACGTAGGCGATGTCGCGGTTGCCGCCCGGGAGCTCCTGGTACGAGATGATGTCGACCTTGGGGTTGGTCGCCTCGCGCAGCGCGAGGAGCGACTCGCCCGCGGCGCGGAGCAGGTCCTCGTCGCCGGTGTTGACGTCCTCGCCCCCGTCGCGCATGAGGGCCATGCCGATCGTGTCGCGGTAGGAGTCGATCACGGCGAGGCGGCCCCGATACGCGGCGTCCCACATGGCGCCGAGGCCGTCGCCGTCGGTGAAGCGCGAGCGGTCGATCACGTCGGTGCGATACGCGATGCCGTTGCCGTAGATCACGTAGGGGACCGTGTACTGGGCGCCGCGGTCGTAGTAGGGGTCGCGAAGGCCCGCGATGACGTTGGCGAAGTTGGGCACGTACGAGCGGTTGAGCGGCTGGAGCAACTCGGCCGCGACCAGGCGGGCGAGGGCCGTGTCGGTCATGCCCATCACGAGGTCGGGGGCGAAGGTGCCGTTGCGCAGCTTGACCAGCGCGGCCTCCTCGCTGTCGTAGATCGTCACGTTGACCTTGACGCCGAACGCGCTCTCGAAGGCCGCGAGCGTCTCGGGGTTCACGTAGTCGGCCCAGTTGAGAAGCTCGAGGGTGCCCGACTCGGGCGCGAGGCCGTCGGCGATCGGCTCGCCGACGGTGCGCAGCGTGACGGGGGACTCGGGCGTGCCGATCTGCAGGTCGCCGGACGCGCCACCCGCGTCGCCGCCGCACGCGGCGAGGATCGACGGCGCGATCGCGAGGCCCGTGCCCGCGTATGCCGCGCGGCGCAGGAACTCGCGGCGGCGCATGCCGCTACCGTAGCCACGATGGCGACGCTGGACGAAGTGATCGCCGCCGAGGAGCGGCGCTTGCTCGCGCGGGTGCCACGCTCGGCCGAGCTCCACGCCCGCGCCAGTCGCACGATCCCGGGCGGCGTGCCCTCCAGCTGGGCCAGCTCGCGGCCCGTGCCGATCTGGGTGAGCCACGGCGAGGGGGGCCGCCTGTGGGACGCGGACGGCCACGAGTACGTGGACTTCCACGGCGGCTACGGGGTCAACGTCGCGGGCCACGCCCACCCGGCCGTCGTGCGCGCGATACGCGACCGCGTGACGCGCGGGACGCACTTCGCCCAGCCGACGGAGGACGCGATCCACGTGGCCGAGGCGCTCGCCGGCAGGGTCGGCCTGCCGCAGTGGCGATTCTGCAACTCCGGTTCCGAGGCGACGATGGACGCGGTGCACCTCATGCGTGCGGTGACGGGCCGCGACCTCATCGTGAAGGTGGAGGGGTCGTACAACGGCCACCACGACTCCGTGCTCGTCTCGATCTTCCGCTCCGAGGCCGACCTCGGGCCCGCGGACGATCCGTGGCGCACCCCGAGCCCCGGAGTGCCCGCGGCGATCGCGGAGTGCGTGCGCATCGTGCCGTTCAACGACGCCGAGGCGCTCGAGCGGGCGTTCGCCGCCCACCCCGGACGCATCGCGGGGATGCTGCTCGAGCCGATGATGATGAACGCGGGCATCGTGCCGCCCGCCCCCGGCTACCTCGCCGCGATCCGCGAGATCACGCGTCGACACGGCGCGCTGCTGGCCTTCGACGAGGTGAAGACCGGCCTCGTCGTGCACCCGGGCGGCGCGACCCGCCTGTGGGGCGTGACGCCCGACCTCGTCTGCATCGCCAAGGCGCTCGGCGGCGGCGTGCCGTGCGGAGCCATCGGCGGGAGCGAGGAGGTCATGGCCGCCATCGCCGACGGCCGTTACTCGCAGATCGGCACCTTCAATGGCAACCCGCTCACGATGGCCGCGGCCCGCGCCGTGCTCGGCGAGGTCCTCGTGCCCGACGCGTACGAGCGCGCCGAGGCGCTGGGTGCGCGCATCGTGGACGGGTCGATCGCGGCGCTCGCCGCCGCGGGTCAGCCCGCCTACGGCTATCACGCGGGCTTCAAGGCGTCGGTCGTGTACCACGGCGAGCGCGCGACGAACTACCGGGAGGTCCTCCGCATCAACACGGGCGTGAGCCACCTCCACTTCCTCGTGCAGTTCAACGGCGGAGTGTTCCTCCCCCCGTGGGGCAAGAGCGAGTCGATCACGATGTCGGTCGCGCACGGTCGGGCCGACGCCGATCGCTACGTGGCCAACGTGGCGCGGATGGCGGAGCTCCTCGCGACGGTCGACGATCGGTCGTCGGCCGACTTCGCGGTCGGCAGCTACAACTAGGCCGCGCGGCGCGCGCCGCGCCGCGCCCTCAGCCCGCGACGTCCGCGCGGTAGCGGTCGACGAAGCGGCGCGCGTACTCCTCGAGCCTCGTGTGCCACCCGTGCACGAAGGCCGACGACGACACCCCGCGCTGCACCATCTCGCACACGGCGAGGTCCTGCCGGTTGACGAGGTCGGAGAACTCGACGACGGGCTCGATGTCGTGCGTCGCCGCCGAGACCTCGGGGGAGAAGAGGTAGTAGGTGACGACCGTCGTGTGGTCGGGACCTCGCGGCACGTACGCGGTGAGCACGACGCCGGTCGGCGCGATGTCGACGAGCATGTTGGGGTACACGAACGCGCCCCAGACCGCGGGCTCGACGTGGCGCATGGAGGGGATCACCGGCAGACCCGCGTCGTCGCGCGTGGCGAGCGCGAGGCGGCCCGCCGCGCGCGCGACCCCGCCGTCGGTGCGACCGGGCTCCCAGTTCTTGCCCGCGCGGTACGCGGGGACGGCGTCGACGAGCTCGGGGTGCACCCGCGGGCAGTGGAGGCATTCGGCGTAGTTCTCGACGAGCACCTTCCAGTTGGCGCGCGGCTCGTCGACGGTGACCCGCAGCAGCCGCAGCGCCCCGAGATCGAAGCGGTCGAGGCTCGTGGGCTCCGACCACATCGCGCCGAGCGCCTCGCGCAGCGGCGGCGCGTCCGGCGACAGGCACACGAAGAGCGAGCCCATCCACTCCTCGACGCGCACGGGGGTGAGCCGGACGTCGCCGCGGTCGAAGGCGTCGTCGCGGAGCACCGGCGTGGCGACCAGCTCGCCCTCGAACGAGTAGGACCACGCGTGGTAGGGGCACGTGATCGCGCCGCCGTGCCCCGGTCCCGAGGTCTCGCAGAGCCGCGCGCCGCGGTGGGCGCAGACGTTGTACCAGCCGCGCACGACGCCGGCCCGGTCGCGCACGAGCAGGATGCTCTCGGTGCCGACGTCGGCCACGAGACGGTCGCCCGGGGCGGCGAGCTGCTCGGCGCGCCCGACGAAGCACCACTGGGTGCCGTAGATGGCGCGCATCTCGCGGGCGAACACGTCGGGCGAGACGTACTCCTCGCGGGTGAAGCCCGGCGTGAGTCCGCGCACCGCGGCTGCGTCCACGGACGCGATCGTAGTGTGGGCGCGGTGATCTTCGACCTGCAGCTCAACCCGGGCGTCGCGCCGTGGTCGGTGCTGCGCGATGCCGCGATCGCCGCCGAGGGCGCGGGCTACGGGACGCTGTGGACCGTCGACCACCTCGCGGGCGACGTGATGCTCGCGCCCGACATGCCGGAGTGCTTCACGCTGCTCGGGGCCCTCGCAGGGGTCACGTCGCGCATCGGGCTCGGTCCGCTCGTCGTCAACGCGCACAACCGCCATCCGGCGCTGCTCGCCAACTCGGTGGCGACGATGCAGAACATCACCGGCGGGCGCTTCGTGCTCGGGATCGGCGCGGGCTCGGCACCCGACTCGCCGTTCGCCAGCGAGCGCCACGCGGGGGGCTGGCCGCCCCTCGCGACGATGGCCGAGCGCCACGAGGCGCTGCTCGGCGCGCTGCGCACGATGGAGGAGATGTGGGCGGACGACCGCCGCCCGGAGCTCGCGCGGTTCCCGCGCCCGTGCGTGCGGCCGCGGGTGATCGTCGGGGTCAACAGCGGCCGCCTCGCGCGCCTCGCGGGCGCGCACGCCGACGGGATCAACGTGCGCGCGGCGCACCCGAAGCTCGGGGAGTTCGTCGCCGCGGCGCGCGAGGGGCGGGCCGGCTCGGGGCGCGGCGGCGCGCCCGAGGTGAGCGTGTGGGAGCACTTCGACGAGGGACTCATCGACGGCTCCGACCCGAGGGTCGCGCAGTGGCGCGAGCTCGGCGTGGACCGCGTCGTCCTGCTCGCCTTCCGCGAGATCGACCCGGCGCGCATCGCGCGCTCGGGCGCCCTGCTCGCCCGCCACGCGGGCTGAGTCGCGGGGGTCGAGCCGCGCGGGCGGGTCAGACGACCAGGTTGACGAGGCGACCCGGCACGACGATCACCTTGCGGGGGGCGGCGCCCCCGAGCGCGGCGCGGACCCGCTCGTCGGCGAGCCCACGGTCGCGCAGCGCGTCGTCGGATGCGCCCGAGGGCGCGACGACGCGCGAGCGGACCTTGCCATTGACCTGCACCGGCACCTCGATCGTGTCGCTCGCCAGCCACGCGGGATCGGCGACCGGGAACGGCGCGTAGGTCAGGTCGCCGGGCTGGCCGAGGCGCTCCCAGAGCTCGCACGCGAGGTGCGGGCAGAGCGGCGCCAGCATCTGCACGAGCGGCACGGCGACCTCGCGCGGGGCCGCGCCGTGGGCGCCGACGTGGAGGGTCAGGGCGTTGTTGAGCTCGATGAGCTTGGCGATCGCGGTGTTGAACCGCAGGCCGTCCATGTCGTCGCGCACGCCCTCGATCGTGCGGTGCAGGGCGCGGCGCAGGTCGTCACCGGCCGGCGCGTCGGTGACGGTGACGGCGCCCGTGTCCTCGTCCACGACGTTGCGCCAGACGCGCTGGAGGAAGCGCTGCATGCCCACGACGTCCCGCGTGTTCCACGGTCGGCTCGCGTCCAGCGGGCCCATGGACATCTCGTAGAGGCGGAAGGTGTCGGCGCCGAACTCCTCGTACATCTCGTCGGGGGTGACGACGTTCTTGAGGCTCTTGCCCATCTTGCCGTACTCGCGCGTGACGGGCTCCCCGTGCCACTCGTAGGTGCCGTCGCGCTCGACGACCTCGTGAGCGGGCACGGGCTGGCCGCGTCCGTCGCGGTAGGCGTGGGCCTGGATGTAGCCCTGGTTGAAGAGCCGGTGGAACGGCTCCTCGCTCGACACGTGGCCGAGGTCGTGGAGCACCTTGTGCCAGAAGCGCGCGTAGAGCAGGTGCAGCACCGCATGCTCCACGCCGCCGACGTAGAGCGCGACGCCGCCCGTGTGCCCGGGCGCGCGCGGGCCCATCCAGTAGCGCTCGACGTCGGCGTCGACGAAGCGCGCGTCGTTGGTCGGGTCGAGGTAGCGCAGCTCGTACCAGCACGAGCCGGCCCACTGCGGCATCACGTTGACCTCGCGGCGATAGCGCGCGCGGGGGCGGCGCGCGCCGGTGATCGGATCGTCGAGCTCCATCTCGACGTGCACCCAGTCGGCGACGCGCGACAGCGGCGGGGCGGGCTCGGAGCGGTCGTCGTCGGGCGCGAGCGCCTGCGGG
>CAXRBC010000127.1:0-4677 GCA_964228515.1 Ilumatobacteraceae bacterium | reverse complement strand
CGGGCTCCGTCGTCGGCGGCACCGTGCGGCGCGTCGCGGGTCCGGGCCGCACGACGGTGGGGCGTCGCGCCGCGCCGCGCGGTGGCGTGCTCGCGCGCGGGGTCTCGACCGGATCCGCCGGCGCACCTCCCGCGACGCGGGGGCTCCGGCCCGGACGCGTGGGCGGCACGGCGAAGGCGGTCTCGGGACCGCGGGTCGGAGGCTCCGTCGTCGCCGGCACGTCGAGAGCGGTCGTGGAGGTCGGCGCGATCGTGGTGGTCGGCGCGATCGTGGTGGTCGGAGCGATCGTCGTGTCGCTCGGCGCGGCCGGCGCGGCGCTCGGCGCGGCCGGCGCGGGTGCGCCGCCGCCACCACCTCCGCCTCCTCCGCCGCCACCATCGCCACCCGAGGGCGCGACGGTCGTCGTCGAGGTTGTCGTGCTCGTCGTCGTGGTGGGTGGCGTCGTCGTGGTCGTCGTGCTCGTCGTCGTGCTGGTGGTGCTCGTCGTCGTGGGAGCCGTTGGGGTGGCCGCCACGGATGCCGACGCCGCGCCCCGCCCGATCGCGTTCTTGGCCACGATGCGGAATCGGTACGCGGTGTCGTTCGAGAGCCCGGTCACGGTCGCCCCGGGGCTCTCCGCCACCCCGTCGGCGTACGTGACCCACGACGAGCCGGAGCCCGTCGCGTATTGCACGACGTAGTCGAGGATCGACGTCCCGCCCGAGGACGGGGCCTCCCACGACAACGCCACCCGACCATCGCCGGCCTCGGCCGTCACCGCGGCCACCCTCGCCGGCTCGGTGACCGCGCGGATCGCGCGCCCGGCGCCCAGCGACACCGTCGCGAGCGCGTCACCCATCTCCCCCGTCTCGTCACCCCACGTGCGCGTGCTTCCGAGGCCGAGGCGCCCGCCGGAGCCGCTGCCCCAGCACTTCACCGTCGCGTCGTCGAGCACGGCGCAGGTGTGCGCGTCGCCCGCGGCGACGGCGCGCGCCGTGCGGCCCGTGCCGAGCGCGACCGCCGCGAGCGCGTCACCCATCTCTCCCGCCTCGTCACCCCGAGCAGTGTTGGTGCTTAGCCCTAGCTGCCCTGTCGCCGAGTAGCCCCAGCACCTCACGCTCCCGTCGTCGAGGAGCGCGCAGGTGTGCGCCCGGCCCGCCGTCACACCAACGACGGAGCGGCCGGCACCTAGAGACACCGTCACCGGGCTCTCGCCCGCCTCGTCGCCGACGGCGTCGACTGCACCCGAGCCGAGCCGGCCATCGGTACCTGAACCCCAGCAGCGGAGCGTCGCGTCGTCGAGGATCGCGCACGTGTGCGCGTCACCCGCGGCGACGGCCTGCGCCGTGCGCCCCGCCCCCAGCGCCACAGCGGGCAGCGCGTCGCCCATCTCGTCGGGCCCGTCGCCCCGGGACTCCTGGTCGCCGAGGCCCAGGCGGCCGTTGGCCCCCGCGCCCCAGCACCGCAGCGACCCGTCGTCGAGCACCGCGCAGGTGTGGGCGGTGCCGGCCGCGACCGCCACCGCCGATCGACCCGCCCCGAGCGCCACGGCGGGCAGCGCGTCGCCCATCGCGCCCGCTCCGTCGCCGCGCGAGTCGGTGTCGCCGAGCCCGAGCTGGCCCTCGTCGTTGGCGCCCCAGCACTTGATCGTCCCGTCGTCCAGCAGCGCACATGCGTGCGCGCCGCCGACGGCGATCTCGATCGCGGTGCGTCCCGCGCCGAGCGACACCGCCGCGAGCGCATCGCCCATCTCGCCCGCGCCGTCGCCGATCGAGGCCGTCGCGCCCGAGCCGAGCCGGCCGTCGGTGCCCAGGCCCCAGCACTTCACCGTCCCGTCGTCCAGCAGCGCGCACGTGTGCGCCGCGCCCGCCGCGACCTGCGTCGCGGTCCGACCCGCCCCGAGCGCGACCGCGGGCAGCGCGTCGCCCATCTCGCCCGCGCCGTCGCCGAGCGCCGCCGTCGCCCCGGAGCCGAGCCGGCCGTTGGTGCCCGTGCCCCAACACTTGACCGTCCCGTCGTCCAGCAGCGCACAGGTGTGCGCCGCGCCTGCGGTGACGTAGCGCAGGTACGCGCGCCGCATCGTCGAGGCGCCGTCGGCCCCGGCGAGCGCGCCTCCGGCGGCATCGGCCCACGCACGGTGCGCGCCCCAGGACCCGGCGAGCAACGCGACGCTCACGAGCAGGGCGAACAGGCGCGCGATCGGGCGGGTGGTGGAGGTCTGCATGGCGCGCGGCACCGTACGCAGGGGCGCCGCGCGCGCCGGCGGCGCAGCGCGGCGGATTCATCCCGATGTCACACGATGAACGCCGAGCGGGTCGCGACATGGTCCCATCGGTGCCCCGGACGCCGAATGACAACGCTGCAACATTTCGTGCGTGTGTCGCGACCGCGGGGCGCGGGCGCGACGGACATGCGCGGGATCGGTGCAGGGCTGGGCGCGACGTGTGCGGGGACGCATATCGTGCCGCCCGACCCGACGACCACGCACCTCGTCATGCTCGACCGCACGCTTCCCCCCGCGCCCGCCGCCGACTCGACCTACGAGCGGCTGCGCGCACTCGTGGCGCGGCGCGTCGCCCGCTACGCCTCCGCCGAGGGCGACCTGCTCGCGCGGCCCGACCCGCACACGCGGGCCGTGATGGACGCCCAGTTGCGCGCCGCCGTCGCGCGAGAGCTGCGTCGGGCGCCGGACGCGCGCGAGCGGCTCGAAGCCCTCGAGTGCGTGCTCTCGTGGGCGACCTGGTGGCAACTCACGGAGGTGCAGCGGCTCTCCGTGCGGGCCGCGCGCGGACGCATGCTCGCGCTCGCCCACCTGCTGGTGGAGGGCGCGGCCGAGGGGTCCGTCGCCGGAGCCGCCGTAGCCTTGGGGCGCCCGGCGCACGGAGGTCCCGCATGCCCGCCACCCCCATCCAGATCGCGAAGCCGGAGGGCCGTCTCGGCGTCCTCACGGTCGGACTCGGCGCCGTCGCCAGCACCCTGATCGCGGGCGTCGAGCTCGCCCGCCGCGGCATGGCCGCGCCGATCGGGTCGCTCACGCAGATGGGCACCATCCGCCTCGGCAAGCGCACCGACGGCACGTCGCCGCTCGTCCGCGACTTCGTGCCGCTGGCCGGCCTCGACGACATCGTGTGGGGCGCGTGGGACCCGTTCCCCGACGACGCGTACGTGGCGGCCCAGCGCGCGGGCGTGCTCGAGGGCCCGAAGCACATCGAGGCGATCTCCGACGCGCTGCGCGACGTACGACCGATGCCGGCCGCCTTCGACCGCCGCTACGTGAAGAACATCGACGCGGACAACGTGATGGGCAAGGTCTCGAAGCGCAAGATGCTCGAGGCGATCCGCGAGGACATCCACCGCTTCAAGGACGAGAAGAAGGTGGACCGCATGGTGATGATCTGGTGCGCCTCCACCGAGATCTACATCGAGCCGGGCGCCGCGCACCAGGACCTCGAGAGCTTCGAGCGCGCGATCGACGCCGACGACCCGACGATCGCGCCGTCGATGCTGTACGCGTACGCGGCGATCCTCGAGGGCGTGCCCTTCGCCAACGGGGCGCCCAACCTGTGCGTCGACACCCCGGTGCTGCGCCAGCTCGCGACGCAGCGCGGCGTGGCCATCAGCGGCAAGGACTTCAAGACCGGCCAGACCCTCATGAAGACCGTGCTGGCGCCGATGCTCAAGGCCCGCATGCTCGGCCTCTCCGGCTGGTACTCGACCAACATCCTCGGCAACCGCGACGGCGAGGTGCTCGACGACCCCGAGAACTTCAAGACGAAGGAGGAGTCCAAGCTCGGCGTGCTCGAGCACATCCTCCAGCCCGAGAAGTACCCCGACCTCTACGGCAACGTGTACCACAAGGTGCGGATCAACTACTACCCGCCCCGCGGCGACAACAAGGAGGGCTGGGACAACATCGACATCTTCGGATGGCTCGGCTATCCGATGCAGATCAAGGTCGACTTCCTCTGCCGCGACTCGATCCTCGCGGCGCCGCTGGCGCTCGACCTCGTGTTGTTCTCCGACCTCGCCCAGCGGGCGAAGCTCGGCGGCATCCAGGAGTGGCTGTCGTTCTATTACAAGAGTCCGCAGGTGGCGCCGGGGCTGTATCCCGAGCACGACCTCTTCATCCAGCTGACCAAGCTCAAGAACACGCTGCGCTGGATGATGGGCGAGGAGCAGATCACGCACCTCGGCCGCGAGTACTACGACGAGGTCTGACGGCCGGCACGCGGCCCGCGCGTCGGCCGACCGGCGTCAGCCGATCGGGTTGGTGATCGCGCCGGTCTCGGCGCCCTGCACGAGGCGCGCGTACTTGGCCAGCACGCCGCTCGTGTAGCGCGCGGGCATCGGCTTCCAGCCGCGGGCCCGCTCGGCGAGCTCGGCGGGGTCCACGAGCAGGTCGAGCGACGACGTCGCGACGTCGATGCGGACGCGGTCGCCATCGCGCACGTGGGCGATCGGGCCGCCGTCCACGGCCTCGGGCGCGACGTGCCCGATGCAGAAGCCCCAGGTGCCGCCGCTGAAGCGGCCGTCGGTGATGAGCGCGCAGTCCGCGCCGCGGCCGGCGCCCTTGAGCGCGCCCGTGACGGCCAGCATCTCGCGCATGCCCGGGCCGCCCTTGGGTCCCTCGTAGCGGATCACGAGCACCGTGCCGGGCCGGATGTCGCCCGCGAGGATCGCCGCCATCGCGCCGTCCTC
>CAXRBC010000126.1:0-2336 GCA_964228515.1 Ilumatobacteraceae bacterium | reverse complement strand
CGACCACGACCGCGGCCGCCAGCGCTCGCCGTCGCGCCGGCGACATGCTCGCCAGCCCGCCACCGATCCCGCCCGACATCCGACCGAGTGTACGAAGGCCCTCCGACCCGAGCCGATCGGCCAGACTCTCCCCGATGGCCCGCATCGTCCTCGTCTTCGGCCACCCGAGCCAGGACAGCCTCAGCGCCGCCATCCGCGATCGCGCCGCCGCCAGCCTCCGCGACGCCGGCCACCACGTCGACGTCCTCGACCTCGGCGCGATCGGATTCACCCCCGCGATGACGCCCGCCGAGCGTGCCGCATACCACGGCGCGACGCCCGTCATCGACCCCGTCGTCGCCGCGCACGCCGACCTCGTGAAGCGCGCGGACGCCCTGCTCTTCGTCTACCCCACGTGGTGGTCAGGCCTCCCCGCGATGCTCAAGGGCTGGCTCGACCGCCTCATGGTCCCGACCGTCGCGTTCTCGTTCGACGCGGACAACCACCTCGTCCCCGGCCTGCGCAACATCCGCCTCATCGCCGGCATCTCCACGTACGGCTCGCCCTGGCGCTACCAGAAGCTCGTCTGCGACAACGGCCGCCGCATCCTCCACCGCACCCTGCGCACGATGTGTGCGCGGCGCTGTCGGCGCCGCTGGCTCGCGCTCTACACCATGGACACGCGCACGCGCGAGGAGTGCGCCGCGTTCATCGACCGCGCGGGCCGATCGGTCGTGCGATGGGCGGCCGCGCTGTGACGGCCCCCACCGCCGCCCGGGGAACCGCCCGCATCGCCGCCCAGGGCGTCGACAGAGGAGCCGCCCGACCGTGAGGATGCTCCTCGTCTTCTGCCACCCGCTGCAGGACTCCTTCGCCGCAGCCGCGCGCGACGCCGCGATCCGCGGACTCACCGCCGCCGGCCACGAGATCCGCCTCCGCGATCTCTACGCCGAGGGTTTCGACCCGCACCTCGGCGCCGCCGAGCGCGCCCGCCAACGCGACCCGTGGCACACCAAGCCCGAGATCGCCCGCGACGTCGAGGACCTCCGCTGGGCCGAGGGCATCACGTTCGTCTACCCGACGTGGTGGTCGGGCCTCCCGTCGATGCTCAAGGGCTGGTTCGACCGCACGTGGGTCGACGGCGTCGTCGCCACGCTCCCCGAGGGGGCCACGCGACTGCACGCCCTGCTCACCAACGTGCGCCGACTCGTCATCGTCACCACCCACGGCTCGCCCTGGTGGGTCAACGTCCTCACGGGTCGCTCGGGCAAGCGCACCATCTTCCGATCCATCCGCGCGATGTGCCACTGGCGCACGCGCTGCACGTGGATCGCGATGTACAACATCGACCGCGCGCCCCACGACGCCCGCGCCGACTTCCTCCGGCGCGTCGAGCGCCGCCTCGCCCGGCTCCGCTAACCGCCGCCTCCGCGGCTAATCGGCGCTGCGCGCCCCCGCGCGCGCCACGCGCCGCAGCAGTGGCCGCAGGTCGGACACCGCGGGCGTCGCGACGCCCGGCACCTTGGCCCCGTCGTCCCAGCGGCGCACGCGCACCGCGTCGCGCCACGCCGGCCGCGCCTCGACGGCGCGGCGCTCCTCGGCCGTCATCGGCCCGCCCTGCAGCTCCAGCGTGTGGCGCGCCGCGGGCGACAGCGCGGCGAGGTAGTCGGGCTCCGCCGCGCACAGCCAGCGCTTGGCCGCGACGTGCAGCCCCACGCACTCGGCGACCTCGGGCGCGAAGCGCGCGGCCAGCCACTCGCGCCCCGCCTCGTCGTGGTGACGGTCGCGGGTGTCGGTCGGCGCGTACGCGCCGTGCACGCCCGTGAAGTGCCCGACGTCGTGCAGCAGCGCCGCCGCCACGAGATGGTCGGGCGCGCCCTCGGCCATCGCGAGGGTCGCGGCCTGCAGCATGTGCGGCGACATCGTCACGGCCTCGCCGAGGTACTCGCCGTCGCCGTGCTCGGCGAAGATCGCCTCGACATGCGCCACGGGATCGCGCCGTGCCAGCACCGCCCGGGCCGAGCGCACGCCATCCATGTCCGCGTAACACCCCTGCAGCCACCGCGTGCCCCCGCCGGCGAAGGCCGTGCGCGCGTGCAGCACCCTCGTGTTGTCCACCACGAACGCCTCGCCCGGCTCGAGCCGGAACGACGCGGCGTACGCCGGGTCGTCCACCATCGCCGACATCGCGCGGTACGCGGCGTACCACCGCGGCATCTCGTCGAAGTCCACGTCGACGATCGGCGCCACGCTCCGCGAGTTCCACCGCACGGCCACGATCTCGCCGTCGGGCCCGAGCTCGATCACCGGCCGCTTCGCGTCGAGCTCGTGGCGCCCGTCGCCCGCCCAGCGCCAGC
>CAXRBC010000125.1:0-11540 GCA_964228515.1 Ilumatobacteraceae bacterium | reverse complement strand
GCGAGGGATACACGCCGGTCGCGACGATGACGGCCACGAAGACCGACATGAGCGCGCCCTCGCGCCACGTCATCTCGGGGAACGCGCGGTTGGCCTCGTCGGGCTCGCCGTGGAAGACGCGCTGGTACGCCCACAGCAGGTAGAGCGCGGCGAGCACGACGCCGAGCGTGGCCACGACCGTCCACCACCTCGCCGGGCCGAACGAGCCGATCAGCACGAGGAATTCGCCCACGAACCCGTTGAGACCCGGCACGCCGATCGACGACAGCATCACGACGGTGAAGACGCCTGCGAACACCGGCGCCACGCGCTGCAGCCCGCGCAGCGCGTCGATCTCGCGCGTGTGACGGCGGTCGGAGATCATGCCGACGAGGAGGAACAGCGCGCCCGTCGAGACCCCGTGGTTGACCATCTGGGCCACGGCGCCCGTGACGGCCTGCGGCGTGAGGGCGAACGTCCCGAGCACGATGAACCCGAGGTGCGCCACCGACGAGTAGGCGACGAGGCGCTTGAGGTCGCGCTGCATCGTCGCGGCGATCGCGCCGTAGACGATGCCGACCACGGCGAGGGTGAAGAACAGCGGGCTCGCCCAGCGCGCCGCCTCGGGAAAGAGCACGACCGCGAAGCGCAGCAGGCCGTACGTGCCCATCTTGAGCAGCACTCCGGCGAGGATCACCGAGCCCCCCGTCGGCGCCTGCGTGTGGGCGTCGGGCAGCCACGTGTGGAGCGGCACGAGCGGCACCTTGACGGCGAAGGCGAGCGCGAACGACGCGAACAGCCACCGCCCCTCGCCGACGGAGAAGCGCGCGGCCTGCTGCAGCTCGGGCAGGGAGAACGTGACCGACCCGACCTCGTCGCGCGCGAGCACGACCGTCGCCACGATGCCGACGAGCATCAGCGCCGACCCCGCCATGGTGAAGAGGAAGAACTTCGTCGCCGCGTACACCCGCTCGCCGTAGCCCCAGCCGCCGATGAGGAAGTACATCGGCACCAGCACGATCTCGAACATCACGAAGAAGAGGAACAGGTCGAGGGCGAGGAACGACCCCATGACGCCGGCCTGGAGCAGCAGCATCCACGCGAGGTACCGCCGCTCGTCGTGGTGCGGATCGACGCCCGCGATCACGAGGGGGAACAGGAGCGCCGTGAGCACGACGAGGAACAGCGAGATGCCGTCCACGCCGAGGTGCCACGCGATGCCCCAGTCGGCGATCCACGCGCGCCGCTCCACGAACTGGAAGCCCGCCGACCCGGCGTCGAACTCAGCGAGCATGCGCACGGCGACCGCGAGCGTCGAGACGGACGAGACGATCGCGAGGAGGCGCGTCCACTCCGGGCGCGCGCGCCCCACCAACGCGATCGCCACGGCCGAGACGGCCGGCACGAGCACGAGCGCGCTCAGCATCACGCCATCCCCCGCACGAGGAACCACGCGAGCACCAGCACCGCGCCCGCGCCGACGATCAGCGCGTAGGTGCGCACGTAGCCCGTCTGCACGCGGCGCACCGCTGCACCCGCATCGCGCACGAGCCACGCCACGCCGTTGACCACGCCGTCCACGACCGTCGCGTCGAACCACGCCACGCCGCGGAAGGCCGCGGCACCGGGGCCGCCGACGAGGCGCGCCGCCGCCGCGTCGTAGCGCCACGCGTCCTCGAGGATGCGCGGCTCCAGCGCGCGCACCCGACGCGCCCCGTAGACGGCCACCGCGGCCGCGATGCCCGCCGCCGCGACGACGACCGCGACGCCGAGGAGCAGCCACTTGTTGGCGTAGGCCCACGAGCCCGAGATCGAGGCCTCGCCCGCCTCGACGACCGGCTCCAGCCAGTGCTCGAGGAAGTGCAGGTCCTTGGAGAACGGCAGCTGGATCGCCCCGCCCACGATCGACAGGCCGGCCAGCACGACGAGCGGCGCGACCATGCTCGCCGGGCTCTCGTGCGGCGCGGCGTCGCCGTGCGCACCGTGCTCCCCCGCGTGGCTCGACCAGCGCGGCGCACCGAAGAAGACGAGGATCACCTGGCGCGTCATGTAGTACGCGGTGAGCAACGCGGTGACGAGGCCGACCGCCCAGAGCACGGGGCTCTCGGCGTAGACGTACAGGAGGATCTCGTCCTTGGACCAGAAGCCGGCGAAGGGCGGGACGCCGGCGATCGCGAGCCAGCCGACGATGAACGTGCCCGCGGTGACCGGCATCGCGACGCGCAGCGCCCCCATGCGGCGCATGTCCTGCTCGTGGTGCATGCCGTGAATGACGGAGCCCGAGCCGAGGAACAGCAGGGCCTTGAAGAACGCGTGGGTCACCATGTGGAAGATCGCCGCGACGTACGCCCCCGAGCCCACGGCGAGGAACATGTAGCCGAGCTGCGAGACCGTGCTGTACGCGAGCACGCGCTTGATGTCGTGCTGGGCGACGGCGATCGTGGCGGCGAAGAGCGCGGTGCCCGCGCCCACGACGGCCACGACGGTCGGCGCCCACTCGTACGACGCGGCCAGCACCGGGTTGAGCCGGGTCATGAGGAAGACGCCGGCCGTGACCATCGTGGCCGCATGGATGAGTGCCGAGACCGGCGTGGGACCCTCCATCGCGTCGGGCAGCCAGAGGTACAGCGGCAGCTGCGCGCTCTTGCCGCAGGCGCCGAGGAACGCGAGCAGCGCGATCGCCGTCGCCGTGGAGCCGCCGAGCTCGCCCGCGTGCGCCGCGTGCCCGAGCTCGCCGTACGAGAGGGACCCGACGGCGGAGAACGCCAGGAACATCGCGGTCATGACGCCGACGTCACCGATGCGGTTGGTCACGAAGGCCTTCTTGCCCGCGACGGCGGCGCTCTCGCGCTCGTGCCAGAACGAGATGAGCAGGTAGCTACACGTGCCCACGCCCTCCCACCCGAGGAAGGTCACGAGCAGGTTCTCCCCGAGCACCAGCATGAGCATGCTGAAGACGAAGAGGTTGAGGTACAGGAAGAACTTCGGGTAGCGGTCGTCGCCGTGCATGTACCCGGTCGCGTAGAGGTGGATCAGCGCGCCGATGCCGGTGACGAACAGCGCCATCACGACGCTCAGTTGGTCGACGAGCAGCGCCGCCTCGACCCGCAGGTCGCCGACGACGATCCAGTCGAACATGCGCACCACGTGCGCACGCTCCTCGGCGGGCAGGCCGAGCATCTCGCCCCAGATCGCGACGGTCACGGCGAAGGATCCCGCGACGAGCGCCGTGGCGAGCCAGCCCGCGCGCGGGTCGCCGAGCCGGCGACCGAGCGGCACGAGCACCGCGACGCCGATCAACGGCAGCAGGGGCACCAGCCAGGCGAGCTCGATCACGGTCATCCCCTGAGCGCCGAGAGGTCGTCGGCGTCGACGGACGTGCGGTGTCGCATGATCGCGACGACGATGGCGAGGCCCACGGTGACCTCCGCCGCGGCCACGACCATCACGAAGAGCACCGTGGTGCGGCCCCCGACGTCGGCGAGGCGATGCGCGAGGGTGACGAACGTGAGGTTGACCGCGTTGAGCATCAGCTCGACGCACATGAGCATCACCAGCGGATTGCGGCGGACCATGACGCCGAAGAGCCCGACGCCGAACAGCAGGGCCGCCACCACGAGGTACCACGACGCCGTCACGACGACCCCGAGCACCGGCGCGCTCATCGCCCGCCCCCGGTGCCGAGTCGCCGGCGCGTCATGAGGACGGTGCCGACCACCGCGACGACGAGCAGGATCGACGTGACCTCGAACGCCACGACGTAGTCGCCGAACACCGATCGCGCGATCTCGAGCACGTCGGCGTCCCCCGCGGCCGCGTCGGGCGCCGACCCCGCTCGATCGCGCACCGCGCCCGCTCCGTCGAGCACCGCGGCGACCAGCACGGCCGCCGTCCCGAGCGCCACGACGAGCGCGAGGGGGCGCTGCGCGGCGAGGGGCTCGGTGCGCACGTCCTCGGCGCGGTCGACGCCGAGCAGCATGATGACGAACAGGAAGAGCACGACGATCGCCCCCGCGTAGACGATCACCTGGACCGCCGCGACGAAGTAGGCGTCCTGCGCCACGAACATGACCGCGATGCCGAAGAGCGTGAGCACGAGGCTGAGGGCCGCGTGCACCGGGTTGGACCGCGTGATCACGCCGAGCGCGCCGAGGAGCACCATCGCCGTCGCGCAGACGAAGACCGCGAGCTCCACTCAGGACGCTCCGTGCCGCGGCTCGGCGTCGGACGTCGCGGTGGACGCCTCGGGCGGCTCGGGCGGGCGCACCCCGTAGCCGAGCTCGCCGCTCCACCCCGCGCGCCCCGCGAAGGTCGCGTCGCCGGACGGCGCGGTCGCGCGCATCCATCCCGACGTGTGCAGGTCCTCTCCCTCACGCCAGTCCTCCCAAGGGAGCCGCTTCGGGCGACCGTCGTCGCCGACGAGCAGCTCGGACTTGGTGTAGATCGCGTCCCTGCGCGAGGTGAAGGAGAACTCGAAGAGCTTGGACTCCGTGATGGCCTCGGTGGGGCAGGCCTCCACGCACAAATCGCAGTGGATGCAACGCAGGTAGTTGATCTCGTAGATCCAGCCGAAGCGCTCGCCCGGCGAGGTGGGGCGGTCGGGGTCGTTGTCCGCACCGCGCACGTGGATGCACTTGGCGGGGCACACCGCGGCACACAGCTCGCAGCCGATGCACTTCTCCATGCCGTCCTCGTAGCGATTGAGCACGTGGCGGCCGTGGAGGCGCTCGGGCTTGGCGACCTTCTCGTCGCGGCTCGCGGCGCGGCGGGGGCGTCGACGGAAGACGCGGCCACCGGAGTACTGCGTCGTGACGCGATTGCGCCGGCCGTGCTGCCGGATCGTGACGAGGAAGCCGCCGAGGAGTCCCATCAGAACGCCACCCCCTCGCGCGCCCGATCGGCGTCGCTGCGGGCGAAGGCGGCGCGGAGCAGCGCCCATCCCGCGCCGAGCACGAGGATGCACGCGGCCGTCGCGATCAGCACGTCCCAGTCCATCGCGCGCGCGAGACGCTGCGTGGCGAGGAGCAGGAACCAGGCGAACGACGCGGGGATCAGGACCTTCCAACCCAGGTCCATGAGCTGGTCGTAGCGCAGGCGCGGGAGCGTGGCGCGGAACCACACGTAGGCGTAGAGGAACGCGAGCACCTTGACCAGCAGCCAGAGCGTGCCCTCGAGCGCGTTGGGCACCAACGGCAGGTCGAGCGTGACGCCGCGCAGCGACGGCGGCTGCGGCCCGCCGAAGAAGAGCGTCACCATCAGCGCCGACATCGTCACCGTGTTCATGAACTCGGCGAGGTAGAACAGCGAGAACCGGATCGAGGAGTACTCGGTGTTGAATCCGCCGACCAGCTCCTGCTCCGCCTCGACGAGGTCGAAGGGCGGTCGGTTGAGCTCCGCGGTGGCCGCGATGAGGAACACCACGAACGGCACGACCCCCGTGGCCACGACGTGCCAGTCGGCGAGCGTCGACTGCGCGGCGACGATCCCGCTCGTCGACAGCGTGCCCGCCACCAGCAGCACGCTCGCGAGAGAGAGCCCGAGCGCGGCCTCGTAGCTCACCATCTGTGCCGAGGCACGCACCGATCCGAGGAGCGGGTACTTGGACCCGCTCGCCCACCCCGCGAGCATGATGCCGTACACCGCGATCGACGAGATCGCCAGCGCGAAGAGCACGCCGACGTGCGGGTCGGCCAACTGCACGCGGGTCACCTGACCGAACCACGTGACCTCACCGGTGCGGCCGTCGCGGAAGTCGCCGCCGAGCGGGATGATCGCGAAGGACAGGAACGCCGGCACGAACGCGAGGAACGGCGCGAGGCGGAACACGAAGCGATCCGCGCGGTCGGGGACGATGTCCTCCTTGAAGAACAGCTTGATCCCGTCGGCGAGCGTCTGTAGCAGGCCGAACGGACCCGCCTTGTTGGGGCCCACCCGGTTCTGCATGCCGGCCACGACCTTGCGCTCGAACCAGACCATGAGCATCGTCGCCACGAGCCCGGCGGCGAACACGACGAGCACCTTGAGCCCGACGATCGCGAGCGGCACCCAGCGGACGTCGCCCGCGAGCATCTCGTCGAGCGCGATCACCGCTCCGCCTCGATGCGCACGTCCACCACGTCGCGCGCGCCGGCGAGCAGCGGCTCGAGCCCCGCGCCCCTCAGCGCAGGCACCCACGCGCTCCCCCGCGCGACGCCGGCATCGGCGCGCACGGGCAGCGTGACCGTCACCTCGCCGACGCCCACGCGCACCGCGGCACCCTCCGCGGCGCCCACCCGCGCGAGGTCCGCGGGGTGGAGCACGACCTCGGCGGGGCGGGCGAGCGGGGCGAGCGACGGGCTGCGGCGGGTCGCGATCGCGCCGTCCCACAGCGTGCGGGAGACGACGAGTCGGTAGTTGTACCCGTTGCGATCGCGGGCGACGGCGCCGCCGCGCGGCATCGGGAGCGGGGCGGGCCGCGCCGTGAGCACGCCCTCGCCGCGGGTGGCGCGGACGTCGGCCACGGGCGCGAACGCGGGCACGCGCGCAGCCATCGCGGCGCGCACCTGCGCGAGCGAGCCGAGCCCGAGGTCGCGCCCCAGCGCCGCCGCGAGCTCGGACGCGATCATCCAGTCCGGGCGCGCGGTGCCGCGCGGCACGATCTGCTGGGCCACGTCGCTCACGCGGCCCTCGACGTTGGTCGTCGTGCCCGACTTCTCGCCGTGCACGGCGGTGGGCAGGAGCACGTGCGCCCCGGCGTTGGACTCGTGGAGGAACGCATCGACGCTCACCACGTGCGGCACGCGGGCGAGCGCGCGGCGCGCGAGATCGGCGTCGGGCGCGTCGGCGACGGGGTCGGCGCCGAGCAACACGAGGACGGCGATGCCGCCCGCGGCGGCCGCCTCGAGGATGGCGGGCGTCGCGCCCGACGCATCCCGGGGCGCGAGGCCCGCGGTCAGCGCGCCGCGCACGTTGCCCCTGCGCATGGCGGGCAGCACGCGAGCCGACGGCGCGGCGGCGAGCACCTCGCCGAGCGCCTCCATCGTCCAGCGATCGTCCTCGGCGAGGTTGCCGCGGCCGACGACGACGGCGACCTCGCCGGCGGCGAGCTGGGCGGCGACCTCGGGCTCGGCGAGCAGCGCGGCGACCGTGCGGGCCTGCATCCCAGGCTCGTGCGCGACCGCCCGCCACGCGTACGGCGTGAGGCCGGTGGCACGCGGCGTGCACTCCACCAGGCGGCTGCGACGCGACTGCGCGGCGTGGCGCACGCGCAGGTACAGCACCGGCAGCTCCTCCTTGAGGTCCGGGCCGAGCAGCACGATCGTGCGCGCGCGGCAGACGTCGTCGATGGTCGCCTGCGGCAGCGCGAGTACCTCGGGCGGCAGGCCGTCGCCCATGCGCGCGTCGCGGCGCACCACGCCGAGCGCATCGGCGAGCGCGGCCCATGCGAAGGCGTCCTCGTTGGTCCCGCGGGCGCCGCCGACGATCGCGACCCGCGAGGGGTCGGCGGCGGCGATCGCGCGGGCGGCCGCCCCGATCGCCTCCGACCAGGAGGCGTCGCGGAGCGCGCCACCGTCGCGCAGGGCGGGGGCCGCGAGACGGTCGGGCGAGTTGACCGCCTCGAAGGAGAAGCGGCCACGATCGCAGAGCCAGCCCCAGTTGACCGCGTCCACGTCGACGCCCTGGAGGCGCACCAGTTCGTTGCGGCTGCTCTGCACGACGACGCGGCAGCCGACCGCGCAGGTGGTGCAGGTGCTCTCGACCTGGTCGAGGTCCCACGGGCGGGCCTTGAACCGATACGGGGTCGCGGTGAGCGCACCGACCGGGCAGATCTGCACCGTGTTGCCCGAGAAGTACGAGGCGAACGGCTCCTCGGGGAACGTCATCACCTGCGTCGCGTTGCCGCGGCTCGTGAACGAGATCAGCGGATCGCCCGCGACCTCGTCGGCGAACCGCGTGCAGCGGTCGCACAGGATGCAGCGCTCGCGGTCGAGCAGCACGAGGTCGCTGATGGGGATGGGCTTCTCGTAGTGGCGCTTCTCCTCGACGAAGCGGCTCTCACCCGGACCGTGGCTGAACGCCTGGTCCTGCAGCGGGCACTCCCCGCCCTTGTCGCAGACGGGACAGTCGAGCGGGTGGTTGGCGAGCAGCAGCTCGAGCACCCCCTCCTGCGCGCGCTTCACCTGCGGGGAGTCGGTCCGCACGACCTGGCCCTCGGCCACCGGCGTCATGCACGACACGACCATCGCGGGTCCGCGCGGCGTGTCGACCTCGACGATGCACTGCCGGCACATGCCGACCGGACTCATGCGCGGGTGCCAGCAGAAGTGCGGCACGTGGACGCCGGCGTCGGCACAGGCGGCGATCACGAGTTGGCCCGGCGTCGCGTCGTGGGCGCGGCCGTCGATCGTGACCGAGACCGTGGTCTTCGGCGGCTGCGCGACGTCGGTCATCGGGTGCCCGCCAGGGCGCGCGCGAACGGCGAGACCACGCCGTCCACGGGCCGACCGTGCGCGACGTAGTGCTCGAACTCGGGGCGGAATCGCCGCACGGCCGAGGCGATCGGCGAGACGGCCGACGGCCCGAGCGGGCAGATCGTGGTCTGGCGGGGCGGCCACGCGATGCCGGGGCTGATCGACTCGGAGACGTCGAAGAGCAGGTCGATGTCCTCGGGTCGTCCGTGGCCGTCGAGCATGCGCTTCAGGATCTTCTCCAGCCAGTTGGTGCCCTCGCGGCAGGGCGTGCACTTGCCGCACGACTCGCGCGCGAAGAAGCGCACGATGCGCCAGCAGGCAGCGACCATGTCGGTCGTCTGATCCATGACGACGATCGCGCCGGACCCGAGCATCGAGCCGGCCTTGTCGACGGTGGGCTTGTCGAGCGGGGTGTCGAGGTGCTCCTCGAAGAACCACATGGCGGAGGCACCGCCGGGGATGAACGCCTTCACGCGACCGCCCGCGCGCACGCCCCCGCAGTACTCGGGGGCCTCGAAGAGCATGCGGAAGGTGGTGGTCCCGTTGGGCACCTCGAAGACGCCGGGGCGCTCGACGTGGCCCGACACCGCGAACATGCGCATGCCGCTCGACGTCGCGGCGCCGTGGGCCTTGAACGTCGCGCCGCCCTGGCCGACGATGTACGGCAGGTTGGACAGCGTCTCGACGTTGTTGACGATCGTGGGCTGCATGTACAACCCCTTGACCGCGGGAAAGTAGGGGGGCTTGAGCCGCGGCATGCCGCGCTCGCCCTCGAGCGACTCGATGAGTGCGGTCTCCTCGCCCACGATGTAGGCGCCCGCGCCCCAGGTGAGCGTCACGTCCACCGAGAAGTCGGTGCCGCAGATGCGCCGCCCGACCTTGCCGTGCGCGTACGCGTCGTTGAGCGCCGCGGCGAGGCGCTCCTGCGCGAGCGCCATCTCGCCGCGGACGTAGAGGAATGCCTGGGCGGCGCCGAGCGCGTAGCAGGCGAGCACGATGCCCTCGATCAGCTGGTGCGGGTCGCGCTCCATGAGCAGCCGGTCCTTGTACGTGCCGGGCTCGCTCTCGTCGCCGTTGATCACGAGGTACCGCGGGTGCACGTCGGCGGGGAGGAAGCCCCACTTGGCACCCGCGGGGACGCCCGCGCCGCCGCGGCCCTGGAGCTCGGCGGCCTTGACCTCGTCGTGCACCTGCGTGGGCGTCATCGACGTGACGGCGCGCTGCAGCGCGGCGGAGCCGCCCGTGCGGACGTAGCCCTCGTAGGTGTGGCCGTCGGCGACGTCGAATCGCGACGTGACGACGCGCGGCCCGGTGGGCACGGTCCCGGCGGCGATCATCGGGCGTCCACCGCGGCCTGCGCCTCGACCCCGCGGTTGGCCCACGCCTCGGTCTGCGCCTGCCGCACCCTCGCGAGCGTGCCGTGCGGGGGGATCTCCTCGGCGAGGCGTCCCGCCCGCAGGTCGTCGACCAGGCGATCGAAGTCGGCGGGGGTCACGCGCGTGCGGTACCGATAGTTGACCTGCAGGGCCGGCGCCTCGGTGCACGCCGCGATGCACTCCACGTCCTCGAGGGTGAAGGCACCGTCCTCGGTCGTGCCGCCGGCGTGGACGCCGAGGCGCTCCTCGGCGTGGCGCAGCAGGTCCCAGGCGCCGACGAGCTGGCACGAGATGTTGGTGCAGACGTTGATGCACCAGGTGCCGACGGGGTGGAACTTGAACATCTCGTAGAAGCTCGCGGTCCCGTACACGTCGGCGGGCGTGACACCCACGAGCTCGGCGATGTGCGCCATCGCCTCGGTGGTGACCCAGCCGTCCTGCTCCTGGGCGAGGTGGAGCAGCGGGATGACCGCCGACTTGGGCCGCGGGAAGCGCGCGATCACGTCGCGGGCGATCCTGAGGCGGTCGTCGTCGAGGCGGCTCACCGGTCCACCTCCCCGAGCACGGGGTCGACGCTCGAGATCACCGCCACGGCGTCGGCCACGAGGCCGCCGCGCATCATGTGGGGCAGGCACTGGATGTTGACGAAACTCGGGGCGCGCACGTGCATGCGGTACGGGCGCGACGTGCCGTCGCTCGCGATGTAGCAGCCGATCTCGCCGCGCGGGCTCTCGATGGCGACGTAGGCCTCGCCCTCGGGGACCTTGAAGCCCTCGGTGAAGATCTTGAAGTGGTGGATCAGCGCCTCCATCGACTCGTCGATGCGGCCGCGGGGCGGGGGCGTGACCTTCTTGTCCTGGATGCGCCAGTCGCCCGCCGGCATGCGCTCGAGGATCTGGCGCACGATGCGCATCGACTCGCGGATCTCGTGCAGTCGGATCGAGTACCGGTCGTACGCGTCGCCGAACGCGCCGACCACGACGTCGAACTCGACGTCGGCGTAGCGCAGGTACGGCATCGCGCGTCGCAGGTCCCAGTCGAGACCGGTGCTCCGCAGGATCGGGCCGGTGGCGCCGAGCGCGAGGGCCTCGTCGCGCGTGATGACGCCCACCCCCTGCAGGCGCTCGCGCCAGATCGGCTGGCCGGTCATGAGCACCTCGTACTCCTCGAGGCGCGGCGGCAGGTCCTCGAGCAGCGCGAGCACGTCGTCGCGCCAGCCCGGGGGCAGGTCGGCGGCGACGCCGCCGGGGCGGATGAAGTTGTGGTTCATCCGCAGGCCCGTGACCTTCTGGAAGAAGCGCAGCACCTCCTCGCGCTCGCGCCAGCCGTAGAGCATCATCGACACCGCACCGATGTCCATGCCGTTGGTGGCGAGGAACAGCAGGTGGCTGCTCATGCGGTTGAGCTCCGAGAGCAGCATGCGGATCCAGGTCGCGCGCTCGGGCACGTCGCCGTCGATGCCGAGGAGGCGCTCCACGGTGAGTGCGAAGACGAGCTCGTTGTTGAGCGGCGAGGCGTAGTCCATGCGCGTGACGTTGGTGCCGCCCTGCATGTAGGTGAGCGACTCCCCCGTCTTCTCCATGCCGGTGTGCAGGTACCCGATGACGGGCTTGCACCGCAGGACCGTCTCTCCCTGCAGCTCGAGCATGAGGCGCAGCACGCCGTGGGTGCTGGGGTGCTGCGGCCCCATGTTGATGATCATCGTCTGGTCCTCGCGCACGTCGGTCGGGTCCAC
>CAXRBC010000124.1:0-2927 GCA_964228515.1 Ilumatobacteraceae bacterium | reverse complement strand
CACGGGGTGCTCGTCGTCGCCGAGACGGTGGCCGAGGCCTTCGACCTCACGTACTACCTCGAGCGCGCGGCGCACCTCCAGGTGCTCGCGCTGTCCACGGGCAGGCCGCTCTCGGTCGTGCCCGACGACGTCGCCGCCCGTGCGTGCGCACAGTGGCGCGACTACCCGGAGGGCGCCGAGTTGCACCTTGCGGCGCTGATGCGCATCCTCGACCGCGAGTCGCCCGACTACCGCTCCTGATCGCCGCGTCCGTCACACCGTCCCACCCACCGTCCCCACCCGGTCCGTCCCACCTACCGTCCCACCCACAGGAGGTCCACCAGTGAAAGCCGCCGTCTGCCGCGAGTTCGGCAAGCCCCTGCTCATCGAGGACCTGCGCCTCGAGTCCCCGCAGGCCGGCGAGGTGCGCGTGCGCATCGCCGCGGTCGCGATCTGCCACAGCGACATCACGTTCGCGGAGGGCTCCTGGGGCGGCCCGCTCCCGGCGCTCTACGGCCACGAGTGCGCGGGCATCGTCGAGGAGGTCGGCGCGGGCGTCGCGACGGCCTCGGTCGGCGACCACGTCGTCGTCACGCTCATCCGCTCCTGCGGGCGCTGCCACTCGTGCGTCACGGGCAGGCTCACCGAGTGTGAGGGCACGGTGCCGCTCGACGCGCGCCAGCCCGTCACGGATGCCAAGGGCGAGCCGGTCTGGCAGGCGATGAAGACCGGCGGCTTCGCCGAGGAGGTGCTCGTCCACGAGTCGCAGGTGGTGCGGATCCCCAAGGAGGTCCCGCTCGCGAGTGCCTCGCTGCTCGCGTGCGGCGTCATCACGGGCTTCGGCGCGGTGACCAACGCGGCGCGGGTGCCGGTCGGCAGCCACGTGGTCGTGATCGGCACCGGCGGCGTGGGGCTCAACTCGATCCAGGGCGCGCACCTCAGCGGCGCGCGCAGCGTCATCGCCGTCGACGTGGCGGACTCCAAGGTCGAGGCGGCGAAGCGCTTCGGCGCGACGCACGGTGTCAACTCGCGCACGGAGTCGCTGCCCGACCGCGTGCGCGAGATCACGGGCGGGCGCGGCGCCGACTACGTCTTCGTCACCGTCGGCGTCAAGGCGGCGTTCGACCAGTCGTACGCGCTGCTCGCCAAGGGCGGCAGCGTCGTGATCGTCGGCCTCCCGCCGACGGGCGTGACGTCCGAGTACGACCCGACGACGATCGGCGTCATGGGCCAGCGCATCGTGGGGACCAAGATGGGCGACTCGCGCATCCAGCGCGACATCCCCGCGCTGGTCGACCTCTACGGCCAGCGGCGGCTCAAGCTCGACGAGTTGGTGACCAAGACCTACCCGCTCGAGGGCATCAACGACGCGATCGCGTCGGTCCTCCGCGGCGACGCGCTCCGCAACGTCATCGTCTTCGAGGGGGTCCGGTGAAGATCGCATCGCTCGAGACGTTCGTCGTCGGCAACCCGCCGCCCCGCAAGGGCGGCCGCTACTTCATCTTCGTCAAGCTCACGACCGACGACGGCATCGTCGGCTACGGCGAGGTCTACACGGCGGCGTGGTCGCCGCAGGTCGTCTGCCGGGTGGCCGAGGACGTGTTCCAGCGCTACCTCGAGGGCACCGACCCGTTCCACGTCGAGCGCTTCTGGCGCCGCACGTACGGCAGCGGCTTCGCGCACCGCCCCGACTTCGCCACCGCGGGCGTCGTGAGCGGTCTCGAGACCGCGATGTGGGACATCGCGGGCAAGGCCGTGGGCAAGCCCGTCTACGAGCTGCTCGGGGGCCGCGTCCACGATCGGCTCCGCGCCTACACGTACCTCTATCCCTCGGACGAGTTCGACGCGCACTCGGACCACGCGGTGTACACCGATCCCGACGCGGCCGCGGAGGTCGCGCTGCGCGAGGTGCGCCGCGGCTTCACGGCGGTCAAGCTCGACCCCGCCGGCCCGTACTCGGTGTACGACGGCCGCCAGCCGTCGCTCGAGGCCATCGACCGCAGCGTGCGCATGGTCGCCGCGATCCGCAAGGCCGTCGGCACCAAGGCCGACATCCTCTTCGGCACGCACGGCCAGTTCACGGCCTCCGGCGCGATCCGCCTCGCCAAGGCGCTCGAGCCCTACGACCCGATGTGGTTCGAGGAGCCGATCCCGCCCGACGCGCCCGAGGAGATGGCCAAGGTCGCGGCGCACACCAGCATCCCGATCGCGACGGGGGAGCGGCTCACGAGCAAGTACGAGTTCGCGCACCTGCTCCGCGCCGGCGGCGCGTCGATCCTGCAGATGGCCACCGGTCGCTGCGGCGGCCTGCTCGAGGGCAAGAAGATCGCGGCGATCGCCGAGACGTACCACGCGCAGATCGCGCCGCACCTCTACTGCGGGCCGGTCGAGGCGCTGGGCAACATGGCGCTCTCGACGTGCTCGCCCAACTTCCTGATCATGGAGTCGATCCAGGACATGGGCGGCTTCCACGCGAAGCTGCTCACGCGCAAGATCCGCTTCGAGGACGGCTTCCTCGTGCCGTTCGACGAGCCAGGCCTCGGTGCCGACCTCGACGAGGCGGTCGCTCGTGCGCACCCCTACACGGGCGCGGACCTGCACCTCCAGGAGCGCCAGACCCCCGCCACCCTCCTCTGACCACGGACACGTCCACCCCGCTACCCGCCTCCCGCGCCGCGCGCACCGCAGCGCGCGTCGCCGCGCTCGCGGTGCTCGCGTCGTTGACGCCGATGTACTTCGATCGGTGGTATCGCGGCATGGCCACGGTCGGCGTCCTCACCGCCGGAGCGGCGCTGGTCGCGCTGCGTGCCACGTCCGCGCCACGCCGCAACCGCTGGCGCACGCCGGCAGTCTGTGCGGCGGTCGCGGTCCCCGCGCTCGCCGCCCTCCGCGGCGTCGAGGCGACGGTCGTTCATCTGGCGTGGTCGGTGCTGCTCGCGCTGGCCTTC
>CAXRBC010000123.1:0-9396 GCA_964228515.1 Ilumatobacteraceae bacterium | reverse complement strand
GAAGTCCCTCTGGGCCCTCGGGCCCGCCGACGGGCCGCGCGCGCCGGCGGCACCCGGCCACGCGCCGGACGGGCCGCGCATCGAGTCCGTGCTCATGCACTACGCCGAGCGCACCACCGTGTGCGTCAGCACGCAGGCCGGCTGCGCGATGGCGTGCGGCTTCTGCGCCACCGGGCAGGCCGGCTTCACGCGCCAGCTCACGCCGGGCGAGATCGTCGAGCAGGTGGCGCGCGCCGCGCGCCGCAGCCGCGATGGCGGCCGCCGCCTGGCCAACGTCGTCTTCATGGGCATGGGCGAGCCGCTCGCCAACGAGCCCAACGTCTGGTCCGCCGTCGAGCGCATCCACGACGACCTCGGCCTCTCCGCGCGGCACCTCACGATCTCCACCGTCGGCATCGTCCCCGGCATCCGCGCGCTCGCCGAGCGCCCCCTGCCGGTCAACCTCGCGGTCAGCCTGCACGCCGCCCGCGACGACCTGCGCGACGACCTCGTCCCCATCAACCGGCGCTACCCGCTCGACGATCTCATGGCCGCCTGCCGCGACTACCTCTCGGCCACGCGCCGTCGGCTCTCCTTCGAGTGGGCGATGATCGACGGGGTCAACGACTCGGACCGCGATGCCCGCGAGCTCGCCCGCCTCGCCCGCGCGCTCTCGCCGTCCGCGCACGTCAACCTCATCCCGCTCAACCCGACGCCCGGCTGGCCCACTCGCGGCACGCCGCGCGAGCGCGTGCGCGACTTCGCCGACCGCCTCACCGCCCTCGGGGTCAACGCCACGGTCCGCCGCAACCGCGGCACCGACATCGACGCGGCGTGCGGCCAGCTCGCTGCGGGGCAGCTCGCGCCGCGCCCGACCTCGGGCGGCGCGCTCGGTCAGCCCGGGAGTGCCGCAGCCAGCCGCGCGCTCCCGCTGCGGATCTCGTCGCGCAGCGCGCGCTCGAGCAGGCCCGTGCCAAACGACCCCTCGTAGCGCAGGCGCACCGCGAGCAGCGTCCCGGGCGCCTCCGCGCGACCCGCCGCCGCGTCCGCCCCCGCGTCCGCATCCCTGTCCGCTGCGACTCGGGCCTCCATCACCCACGCGGCATGCCGCCGCCCGTCACGCTCCACCCGCTCGAAGCGCACCGACCGCCCCTCGACCGCCTCGGTCCGCACCATCCGGAGCCGCTTCGACCGCGCGAGCGGCCCGATGCGGCCGCGCAACTCCACGCGCCACGCGGGCCGACCCGCATCCGCGTCGGCCTCGGGCTCGACGCGATGCACGATCGACAGCCACGACGGATAGGTCGCGAGGTCCGCCACGTGGCGCCACACCCGCTCCGCGGGCGCGCCGAGGCGCACCTCCGCGGTGACGTCCACGGTCCGTCGGTCTAGATGCGGGGCAGGCCGCGCACTAGATGCGGGGCAGGCCGCGCAGCTCGGCGGCGGGCACGAGCGTCGGCGACCACGGGATCGCGCGCGTCTCGGCGAGCGTCTCGTAGACGACGTCGAAGAGGCTGGGCCCGCTCGGCACCCGCCTGCGGCGCCGCACACCCCGCGACGGCGTCGCGTCGGCGGGCCGATCGTCGGCCGGGGCGGCGAAGAGCCGCGGCACGGCCTCGCGGCGATCGTCGAGCGTCCAGCCCTTGGGCACCACGAGCGCGTCGGCGTGCCGCGCGCACAGCAGGTTGACCAGCGTCCCGTCGGCGGGCGGCGAGGACTCGAGCCACACGGCTCGCCGCGCCGGGTTCATCCCCCACATCACCACTGCCTCGCCCCGGCAGGCGGGGCGCTCGCAGCGTCGTGGCACGCCACGACATTAGTGGGCGATGCGGGCCTCGATCCCACGACTTCCACGATGTGAACGTGGCGCTCTTCCGACTGAGCTAATCGCCCTTCGCGCCTCCAGCCTAGCTCCCCAGACTCTGCACACAGCTCTGCACCCTGAGCAGTGCCGATGCCGCTGCCCGCTCCTCACGACGGTGGGGCTCAAGCGCGGGACGCCGCGCGACCACGCCGATCAGATGATGAATCTCGACGTGCCAATCAGCAGGTAGACGCAGTTGGTCGATCCGGGACCTCCGGTGGAGCTCCACGAGACGGCGAGGCTCGTCGAGGATCCGGACACCTTCGCCGCACTGGTGAGATCCTGACTGGTGCAGAGGTTCATGACCTTCACCTCGGTGCTCGACGCACCCTTCACCGTCCAAGAGACCGAGCTGGTTGAGTCCACTCGGTTCGCCGAGTACGACCCCCTCGCCTTCCTGGCGACGGCCAGCAGGCCGCCCTTCGTGTGGTCGAAGTTGCCGAAGGCGAGCAGCGAGTCCCCATTGGACAAATCAAGGCGCTCGGGATCCGCAGCGTAGAGGGGGATCTTGCTCACCGAGCTCCACGATGCGCCGTCATTGGTCGAGGTGCGCACCTCCAGGTACTTGGAGCCTGCGTTGTCTACCGGCAACAGCAGCTCGAGCTGTCCCGTGGCGTTGCGATACAGCTCGGGGTTGGTCTGGATGTCGTAGGCAAAGGCGAACGTGCCCGTCGCATCGACGCTCCACGTGGTGCCGTCGGTGGAGACCAGCTTGCACGCCTGTCGCTTGAACGGAGCGGACTTGCCCGACGCCAGGTCATGGGCGAATGCCAGATACCCGGATGCGACTTTGACCACCTGGGCATCTCCGAGGAATCCGGCGCTCCCACCGTCCGAGTTCTTGCACGCGGCGGTGACGACGGCCGAACCGGAGCCCCGCGTGAAGCCATAGCCGTCACTCGAGGTGAAGCGCGTGAGTGCATCGACGCCGGCGGTCCCAGACGGCACCCACCCGTACGCCTCGTAGCCCCCCGACTCGGCGACGCGCACGGAGACGGGCGAGCCGACGTCGATACGCACGCCGCTCTCGAGCGTCCATGTCACGCCGTTGTCGCGGGAGACATACGAGTGGATCTTGTTGTCGAAGCCCGAGATGGGTATCTGCGGCTCGTTGCCGTTCTTGAAGAACAAGCGGATCGAGCCGTCGGCCAGCTGCAGCAGCGCCGGGTCGGATACGTTGCCGAGGCCGCCCTGCTGCGAGCCCACCGACCACAGCAGCGAGTAGGTCAGCGCGGTGAGCGAGCCCGACGCGGAGGCACCGCCGGCGGGCGGGGCAGCCTGCGCCTTGCACACCGCCAACTGCTTGTTCTGCGCAGCACTCAACTTCTTCGCTGCGCGGATCTGCGCGGCGACTTTCGCGCCGTACTTCGTGGTGAGGCACCTCAGCGTCGGTGTGTCGAGGCTGACCGCGGAAACCGATGCGGGTACGACCGTCGCGCTGACCGCGGCAAGCGCCAGCGCTGCGATGTGACGACGAGCCAGGAGTCCTCCGATGGTGGACGCGTTGACCACCTCACCGTAGCGCTCACGGAGCGTCCGGCGCGACGGCCGTGAGCTCGACGCACGCAGTGCCCATGCCCTGGCGGTCGCGGTATCCGACCGTGTCGCTCGGGCACTGCAGGTCGAAGCCGATCAGCCGACGCACCACCGCCTCGTGCGGACCCGCGCAGTCCACCTCGTACGCGGCGCCGAGGTCGTCGATGTCCACGCACGATCCGCCGGTGATGAGCGAGTCGGGCCCCGGCGGCGGATCCGTCACGCCGAGCGCGTGCAGCGCGAGCACCGCGACGGCGCCGACGCCGACGATCGTCGCGACCGTCCTCCAGGGGAATCGCGCGGGCCCCGCCGCGCGCGGCCTCGGTGCGTAGCGCGGGTCCCGCGCGCCGGCGTACGTCGACTCGGCGCCCGACCGCCCCGCCACGGCCGCCGACTCGGCGGGCGCCTCCCGCTCGCGGTCGTAGCGGGCGCGGCGACTCGCGTCGCCCAACACGTGCCACGCCTCGGCGACCGCCGCGATCTCGACCGCGCCGCCCCGTCCCGCTCCCGCATCGGGATGCAGCGACCGCATCCGCCGCCGGTACGCGGCGCGCACCTCGCCGCGCGACGCACCGGGCGCCACGCCGAGGACGTCGTAGTGGCTGCGCCCCGTCGTCACCTCAGTAGCCTGCCGCGCGGCTCACGGGGCCGACGAGCGGTTCCCCGCGGATCCAGCGCGCGACGTTGTCGGCGACCCGCGCGGCCAGCAGCCGCACCGTCATCTCGTCGCTCGTGCCCGTGTGGGGCGTGACCACGCAGTTGGGCACCGACCACAGCGGGTGACCCGTCGGGAGCGGCTCGGGCTCCGTGACGTCGAGGCCCGCGCCGCCGATCACCCCGTCGCGCAGCGCGGCCACGAGGTCGTCGGTGACCACCTGGCGGCCGCGGCCGACGTTGATCAGCCAGGCATGTGGCTGCATCATCGCGAGTTCGCGCCGGCCGATCATGCCGTCGGTCTCGGGCGTCAGCGGGAGTGCGAGCACGACGGCATCCGCGCCGGCGAGGGCCTCCCGATAGCGCGACGCGGGCAGGGTGCGCACCGCCCCGTCGAACGGCGCGTCGCTGCGCCGCACGACAGTCACCTCGCACCGCCACGGCGCGAGCAGCCGCACCAGCGAGCGCGCGATGCCGCCGCCGCCGAGGATCGAGACGCGCGCGCCGATGAGGCTGCGCCCCGCGGTCGGGCCCCACGCCCCGCCGCGCGCCGATGCGAGCACGTGCCGCGCACCGGCGAGGAGCATCGCGAGCGCGAGCTCGGCCACCTCGTCGGCGTACGCGCCCTTGGCGCTCGTCCAGACGCGCGCATCGTCCACGAGGTGGATGAAGGGCTCGACGCCCGCGTTGGGCAGCTGTACCCACGCGAGGTTGGGATGCTCGCGCAGCACGGCGTCGAGCGCGCCCGCGTCCCATGCGTCCCACCACACCAGCGCCGTCGCGTCGCCGTACGCCACCGTCTCGCCGCCGCCCCGCACCACCGCGTCGCGCAGCCACGAAGGGGCGTCGGCGGGGCCGACGGCGACGCGACGGCGCGCGCTCACGTCCCCCTCGCCCGCGACCGGGCGCTCAGGAGCCCGCGAGCGTCGCCGCGATCTGACCCGCCGAGTCGCCGCTGCGCCGCAACACCCGCGCGACGAACCACAGCGCGGCCAGCGTGATGACGAAGAGCATCACGGCGCCCACGCCCCAGAAGGGCTTGATCGTGCTCTTCGTCGCCCCGAGCAACGCCACGGGGAAGGTCGTGGACCCCGCCTCGCTGATGAGCGTCGAGATCACGGCGTTGTCGAGGCACAGCGCGAACGACAGCAGCCCGCCCGCCACGAGTGCGGGCGCCACGAGGGGCAGCGTGATCTGCCGGAACGCACGCGCCGGCGGCGCGCCGAGGTCGGCCGCGGCCTCCTCGAGCGACTCGTCCAGGCCCGACAGGCGTGCACGCACGATGAGCGTCACGACGGCGCTCGCGTAGAGCGACTGACCGACCCACAGCTTGTTCATGCCGCCGTTGAACGGTCCCCACCCGTTGGCGAACACGTATCCCACGACGGGCACCTCCGAGAGCCGCGGGAACCACGTGGCGAGCGCGATCGCGTCCATGATCTCGGGCGTCACGAGGATCAGGAACACCACGAGCATGAACGGCTTGGTCCACACCCCGGGCCGCCGCGCGAGCGCCACGCCCGACGTCCCACCGAGCATCACCGCGAGGACCGTGGCGCCGGTGGCGGCCATGAACGAGTTGCGGATCGCGTCGCCGACGCTGGGGAAGTCGAACACGGTGCGGAACCACTCGGTCAGCGCCCCGTTGACCACCACCGCGAGCACGAAGCCGACGATCCCGAGCCAACCGAGCGCCCGAGCCGGCATCTGCGTGCGCCGCACGAGCACCCGACGCACCAGCAGCGCCGCGGCCACGATCAGCGCGCCGCGCACCAACAGCGCGACCACGCCCGGGCCGTCGAACAGCTCGCCCCACCACTTGGTGCTCACCCGTCCCGACCAGATGGTGAAGGACGTCGTGGCGTTGAACGAGTGCAGGATCACGAGGAGGATCGGGACGAAGAGGAAGAGCAGCACGAGCGCCGTCCACCCGGCGAGCCACGGCCCGAGCGGGTCGCCGGTGGTGCGCGCGGCGGTCGGCGCGGGCCTCGCGCGGCGCACCTCGGCCTCGCGCCGGGCGCGATCCGCGATCGCGCGACGCACCCGCTCGCTGACCGGCGTGGCGAGACGCGCGAGGCGCGGCACCACCCACACCGCGAGCGCGCCGACCACGAGGGACAGCAGCACCGCGACGATCATGAGCACCGCCATCGCCGCGCCGAGCGGCCAGTTCTGCGCACCGCTGAACTGCGAGGCGATCATCGCCCCGATCATGTTGCCCTTGGCGCCGCCCAGCACGACGGCGACGACGTAGTCGCCGCACATGGGGATGAACGTAAGGAGCACGCCCGCCGCGATGCCGGGCCCCGCGAGCGGCACGGTCACGCCGAAGAACGTCGCGACCCGACCGGCCCCCAGGTCCTTGCTCGCCTCGCGCATGCGCACGTCGATGCGGTCGAGCGCCACGAAGAGCGGCAGGATCATGAAGCCCAGGTAGTTGTAGACGATCGCGATCTGCACGGCCGTGGGGGTCGCGAGGATCTGGATGCCGTCCTCGCCCACGGCGCCGAGGTCGATGAGCCACTTCGACAGCGTCCCGTTGGGCGCGAGCGGGATGCGCCACGCCACGGTGCGGATGAGGAAGCTCGTGAAGCTCGGCACCACGACCGCGGCGAGGATCACGGCCCGCCACTTCTCCGACGCCTTGAAGGCCGCGTAGTAGGCGACGGGCAGCCCGATCAGCACGCAGATCGCCGTCGCGAGGACCGCGATGCGCAGCGTGCCGCGGAACGTGACGAAGAACGTCTCGTCGAAGACCGCCGAGTAGCTCGCCCAGGACGGCGCCGAGAAGTCGACGGGGATCCGGCGGCTCGAGTCCTTGACGCCGAAGGAGTACGCGACGACGAACGCGATGGGCAGGGCGAAGAACGTCGCGTACCAGACGATGGACGGAAGCGCGAGGAGGTACCTCGGCGACCGCCACCGCCTGCGCGGCCCGATCGCGGTCGACGCGTTCACGCGACCGCGACCATGTCGGGGATCAGGCCCCGGCCTTGGCCTTCATCTTGTTGAAGATGTCGATCAGACGGTCGAGCGTCGGCGTGATGACCTGCGTCTCCATCGTCTTGACCTGGTCGTCGCCGAAGAAGATCATGTCGCCGCGCTCGAGGTCGGGCGCGAGCTCCGAGATCAGCGTCGGCATGTCCTTCATGCCCGTGTGGTACCCGTGGTACGACAGGTCCTTGATCGAGATCTCCGGGACGAGGTCCCAGTTGATCCACGCGTGCGCGGCCTCGGGGTTGGGCGCGCCGACCGGGATGCAGTAGTTGTCCATCCAGAGCTCGGTCGCGGGCGCACCGAGCACCCACTTCCAGTCGTCCGGGTTGCCGCCCGCGTCGGCGATGCGCGTGTAGGCCTGGCGCGCGTCGCCGTTCCACGCCATGCCGATCGAGTACGCGCCCTCGGCGAAGGCCGTGCTCGGGTACGAGTCGAATGCCTTGACGTGCTGGGCGAAGTCGTCGACGAGGAACGTCTCGCAGGCGTCCAGCGCCGCGGGATCCTCGGTGTTCCAGCTGTAGCCGTTGGCCCAGAACCATACGCCGCACATGTTGGGCGCCGTGTCGAGCATCGAGCAGTTGCCGCTCCCCTCGCCCATGCAGGCGTCGAGGAAGTCCTGCCACGTGGCCAACTCCTTGGAGAACTTGGTCGAGTCGTAGAAGTAGCCGGTCGTGCCCCAGTTCTTGCAGACCGAGTACTCGTTGCCCGGGTCCCACGCCTGCCCGAGGTAGTTGGCATCGACGTTCGACATGTTGGGGATCAACGACTTGTCGAACTTCTGGAGCAGTCCCTTTTCGATCATCTGCGGGATGTACGGGCCGGTCGGCACGACGATGTCGAAGCCGCTGGCGCCGCCGCTGGTCGCGAGCTTGGTGATGAGGTCCTCGTTGCTCGCGTAGTAGTCGACCTTCATCGACACGCCGAGCTCCGACTCGGCGAGCGCGCCGACGAGCTCGGGGTCGTTGTAGTCGCCCCACGTGTACATCGCGAGCGTGCCGGTCGCGGTGTTGATCACCCGGCTGTAGTCGCCGGAGGCCTCGCCGCCGCCCGACTCGCCGCCCGAGGAGTCGTCCGACCCGCCGCCGGCCGCGGCGACGACCACGAGGCCGGCGGTCGCGGTGCCGGCGCGCAGGAAGGCGCGGCGGCTGAGGTGCTCGCGGAACGAGTGCGGAGCCAGGATCCTGAGTTGCTTCGTGGTGCGTGCCATGTGCGGTGCCGTCCCCCTTGGTCGGTATCCGTGATGGGTGTCTGGCGCGACCCTAGTCGGCGAGCACGACGTCGGCCTGCCGCGCGGAGAAGAGGTACACGTCGTCGGCCGACCAGGTGCACCACACGTCGTCCCCGACGGCGAAGCGGTTGGGGTTGGTCCGCGGGGCCAGCACGAGGACGTCCCGGTCCCCCGCCGTCACCACGTATTGCAGCACGTCACCGAAGTGCGATACGCCGGCCACCCGGGCCTTCGTCGCATTGGCCGGCCCGGCGGGAGCTGCTGCGGCCAGGTGGATGCACTCGGGCCGCACCGCCGCGAGGGCGGGCTGCCCCGTCGGCACGTTCTCCTCCGGGCGCGTCGCGACGAAGACGGTGCCGTCCTCGGCCCGAGAGCCGTCCGCGGTCGCGGTCCCGGTCCAGAAGTTGTTGCGCCCGATGAAGCCCGCGACGAACGCCGTGGTCGGGTGCTCGTAGACCGTCTCGGGGTCGCCGAGCTGCTCGATGTGGCCGTCGAGCATGATCGCGATGCGGTCCGACATCGACATGGCCTCCTCCTGGTCGTGGGTCACGAAGATGAAGGTGATCCCGAGGCGGCTCTGGAGCAGCTTGAGCTCGATCTGCATCTCCTCGCGCAGCTTGCGGTCCAGCGCGCCGAGCGGCTCGTCGAGCAGCAGGATGCTCGGCCTGTTCACGAGCGCCCGCGCGACGGCCACGCGCTGCTGCTGACCGCCCGACATCTGCCGGGGCCGCCGGTCGGCGAGCTTGCTCATCTGTACCATGTCGAGGGCCTCGGCGACGCGCGTGCGGATCTCGTCGCGTGGCGTCCCCTTCTGGCGCAATCCGTACGCGACGTTCTCCGCCACGGTCATGTGGGGAAACAGCGCGTAGTGCTGGAAGACCGTGTTGACGTCGCGCTTGTACGGCGGCACGCCCTGCACGTACTCCCCCGAGATCCGGATGAACCCCGAGTCGGGCTGCTCGAAGCCGGCGAGCATCCGCAGCGTCGTGGTCTTGCCGCACCCCGAGGGTCCGAGCAACGAGAGGAACTCCCCGGGCTTCACCTCGAGGTTGATCCTGTCGACGGCGACCACGTCGCCGTAGCGCTTGGTGACGTCGACGAGCTCGACCGCACCGCGCTCGCCGCTCACCGGACCCCC
>CAXRBC010000122.1:0-5155 GCA_964228515.1 Ilumatobacteraceae bacterium | reverse complement strand
GATGGGGACGACCGCCACCCTGGTGGGCCTCCTCGGCCCCTGGGCCTTCTTGGCACAGGTCGGCGACTCGCGGGCGTATCTCGTTCGCGGTGGCGTCGCCACGCAGCTGACGAAGGCGCAGTCACTGATGCAGCGGCTGATCGACGCGGGGGAGATGACCGAGGCGGAGGCGGAGGTCTCCGAGCGACGCAACATCATCCTGCAGGCGCTCGGCCCGGAGCCGCGCGTCCGCGTGGACCTGACGGCGCAGCACCTGTGCCGCGGGGACGTCCTCGTCCTCTGTTCCGACGGGCTCTCGGGCCAGGTCCGCGCGACCGAGATCGCCACGGTGATCGCCGGCACGCACGACCTCGACGCCGCCTGCGCGGAGCTGATCGCGCGGGCGAACGCCGCCGGTGGGCCGGACAACATCACGGTGATCGCGGCGCGTGTCGACGGCGAGGCGCTCCCCGCGGCCGACGACGTCGCGCCCGGCCATCGGCCCTACGTCGGCGAGCAGGCGGCGCGCGCCACACAGCGCGTGGACCGCATGTCAATCGCGGCGCTCGCGGCGATGGGCGGCGCGACGCCTACCGCTGCGAGCCCCGCCCCGGCGGCGGCGGCGGAGCCCGCAGCGCCGGAGCCGCCGCGCCCCCCGCGCCGCTCGAGCGAGATCCTCGAGGCGGAGGACGAGGCGTTGCTCAGCCCGAGGACGGCGGTCGCCCTCCTCGCCGCCGGCCTCCTCCTCGCGGCGCTCTGGGTCCTCCGCTGATGGTCATCGAGTTCGCGTTCCTCCGGGGCGCCCACGAGGGACGGACGGTCCGCTTCGAGCGGGCGGTGATCACCATCGGGCGCCATCCCACGAACGACCTCGCGCTCGACCCGGAACGCGATCTCGACGCCTCCTCGCGTCACGCGGAGATCCGCCTCTACGGCGAGGAGGCGCATCTCGTCGACCTCGGCTCCTCCAACGGCACCTTCGTCAACGGGCTCCGCCTCGCCGGCACGCATGTGCTCGCCCACGGCGACGTCATCGAGTTCGGCCTCGGCGGCCCGAAGGTCCGTGTCCTGCTCGCGCCAGCGACCGTGGGACGCGTCGGGACCACCACGGACCGCCCGGCGGTGGCCCCCAAGAACACCGAGCTCCGCATCGCCGAAGCCGTCCAGCGACAGACGGGGACGCTCCGGTCGATGATCCTCGGCCTCGGCCTCCTCGTCGTGGTCGGCGGCGGCATCGCCGCTTGGCTCGTCCTCCGTGCGCAGCGGGAGGGGCGGTCGCAGGTGACGCAGCTCCTCGCGGCGAACGACTCCCTCGCGCGCGCGCTGTCGGCGCGGCTCCAGGAGACGGGCGTCGCTGACGCCGCCCTCGAGGAGGCGCGCGCCGACATGGACCGGATGACCGGGGAGCTGCGCGCCAAATCCGCCGCTGGCAACAACGTGAGCGCGCTGGCCGCTAAGATCCGCGAGCGGCAACGCCGCACCGCCACCTTCGCCCGCACCGACTACTCCGCGATCCTCGCCGCCAACAAGGCGGCGGTCGTCTTCATCGCCGTCGAGATGCCCGATGGCCGCACCGAGAGCGGCACCGGGTTCAACATCCTCCCCACCGGCCTCATCGTCACCAACCGCCACGTGGTGCAGTCGGCGGCCGGGGTCCGGGCCGCGCGTGTCGCCGTCGCCTTCGAAGGGACGCAGGGGGAGTGGCGGATGGCCGAGATCGCCTACGTCAGCGCCACCGACGAGCTCGCGACGCTGCGCCTCACCCGACCCGGGCCCTACCCGACGGTGAGCGGCGTCGCCCGCGACAGCGATGGCGTCAAGCTGGGTGATCCCGTCGCGGTCCTCGGCTTCCCGCTCGGCACCGCGACCGCGGGGAACGAAGGCGCGATCGACCAGCTGCGCCCCGTCGCGACCCTCGGCATCGGCACCGTGAGTAAGACGCTCTCCGACAACATCCAGCTCGACGCCTATGCGGCGCAGGGCTCGAGCGGCTCCCCCGTCTTCGACGCGCGCGGGCTCGTGATCGGCGTGCTCTACGGTGCGGCGGCGGAGAGCGGCGGGCGCATCATCTACACGGTCCCCTCGGCGCGGCTCGCCGCGCAGCTCACCGGCGACGCGGCGGCCGCGATCCGCTGAGTCCTAGGCGAGCCGGCGGGCCGCCCCCTCCTGCATCGCCCGCGCGTCGCTCCACGCACAGTGCACGTGCGCGGCCTCGGGGATCGCCGCCGCGAGCGCCGGCGGCGCGAAGACCACCGCGACAAGCCGACGCTGCCGCGCCCGCGCGGCGTCGTGCAGCGCCCCGATCGTCGCCAGCGTCTCCGCGCGCCACGCGGCCAGGCCGCCATGCGCGCCCGGGCCGCCGAAGAGCGCAAGCACCACCGGCCCCCGCCCCGCGTCCGTCGGCGCATCGACCACCTGCGGGCCAAGCCCCATCGCCCGCAACGCCTGCAGGAACGGCGTCCCCGCCGCCGACGCCCATGGGCCACGCGCCGCGTCATCGAGGACGATCACCTCGGGGGACGCGTCGAGCGCGGGGACCACGCCCCGTACCGGATGCACGAGGAGGTCCGCGACCTGCCGCGCCCAGAGCCGCTCGTCGAGCGTCGGCTCGCGGACGGGGCGCGGCGCGGCCCAGTCGGCCCAGAAGCGTCGCCGCGTCCGCGACGCCTCGAGCGCCTCGAGGTCGAGGATCCCCGCGTCGTTCGCGGCCTCGAGCGCGGTGAGGACCTCGTGCAGATCGCGTGGCGCGAGCACGAGGTCGCATCCGGCCCGCACGGCGGCCACCACCGACGCGCCCTCGCTCCCGCCCCGTCGAGCGGCCGGCGCGCCGGTCGCCTCCGCGACGATCAGCCCATCGTAGCGCAGTTCGCCACGCAGGAACGTCGTCACGAGGGCCGATGAGTGGCACGCCGGGACGCTCGATCGGTCGAGCCCGGGGAAGGCGACGGCGCTGACGCTGACGCTCGCGACCCCGCTGTCGGTGAGCCCGCGATGCGGGACGAGGTCCGACGCCCAGAGGGTGGCCGCGTCGGTGTCGACGCGCACCCCATCGCACGCCTCGTCCGCCCAGGGGTCGACGATCGCCCGCCCCGCCCCGGGGAAGCCGCGCGCGCACGCGAGGATCCCCTCCGCCTGGCAGGCGTCGACCCAATCCACGAGCCATTCGGCGACCCGCTGCGCGTCGTCCCCCGCGGCGCGCGCGCCGAGCGTGGGATTCGCGCCGTGGGTACCGAGGTCGGCGACGGGGGCGAGCGCCCAGGTGAGGCCGAGCGCGGCGAGCTCGCGCGCCGTCAGTTTCGCCGCGCGTCGGAAGGCCTCCGCGTCACGGAGCGCGCCGAGCGCCCCGAGCGGCGGCAGGGCGGTCCCGCCGGTGAACGTCCCGCCGACGCCGGCCTCCACCTCCGCCGCGAGCAGGAGGGGATGCGGGGACTCGCGACGGAGCACCGCCGTCAGCGACGTCACCGCCTCGACCGGTCCGTTCCGGATCACGAAGCCGCCGACGCCAATCTCGAGCGCGTCCTCGATCAGCGCCTCGAGATGGCCGAACCCCGCCCGCGCATCCCACCAGAGCTCAGGGACCAACAGCCCCGCGAGCGGATGGATCACGCGGGGGTGAAGGTGCCGAGCACGCGCGGGCCGCGCGCACCGGTGGCGGTCGGCACGTTTCCTGCGCGGCCCTGCAGGTGGAGCCAGCCAAGGAGGGCGAAGGCGACCGCCTCCTTCGCGTCGCCGTCGAAGAAGAGGCGATCGAAGCGATGCACCGTCCGCGGCGCGAGCGTCATCGCGATCGCTTCGCGCAGCACCGGATGGTGCGCGCCGCCGCCGGAGAGGAGGACCTCCTCGACGGGCTCGGGGACGAAGCGCTCGACGGCGAGCCCGATGCTGCGCGCGGTGAGCCAGGCGGCGGTGCAGATGATGTCGGCGTCGGTGGCGTCGGGGCGGGCGGTGCGGCAGCGCGCGATGACGTCGGCGACGTAGGCGGCGGTGTATCGCTCGCGGCCCGTCGACTTCGGCGGCGGCGCGGCGAACCAGGGATCGGCGAGGAGCGCTTCGAGGACGGGTTCGATCGGCGTCCCTTGGGCGGCGAGGCGACCATCGACGTCGTACGGGAGCTCGGGCCGGAGCGCACGGGTGACCCCGTCGAGCACCGCGACGCCGGGGCCGGTATCGAAGGCGCGGACCCCGTCGAGCGCGCCGCGCGGCGGGACGACGGAGAGATTGCCCATCCCTCCGAGGTTCTGGAGGAGACGCCACCGATCGTCGGCGGCGAAGAGCATCGCGTCGGCGATCGGGACGAGCGGGGCCCCCTGTCCGCCCGCGGCGTCGTCGCGCACGCGGAAGTCGGCGATCACCGGGAGGCCGGTGCGCTCGGCGATCACCGCCGGTTGTCCGAACTGCCAGGTCGCGTGCGGGGGCTCGTGCCAGACGGTGTGCCCATGCGAGGCGATCGCGGCGATCTCATCACGCGGGACGCCCGCCTCGGCAATCGCGGCCACGGCGGCGTCCGCGAGCACCGCCCCGAGCGCGAAGTCGAGCCGCGTGTACTCGGCGGGCGTCGCCCCCACGAGCGCGGCGGCGAGCCGGTCCCGCATCGCGGAGGCGTAGGGGAGCGTCCGATAGGCGAGGAGCTGCGGCGTAACGCGCCCCGCGTCGTCCTCGGTGAAGCGCGTCACCGCCGCGGTGATGCCGTCGAGCGAGGTGCCCGACATCAGCCCCACGAGCACCGTCATGGCGTGACGGGTGGCGGCGGACCGGGGAGCACGCGCCGGACGATGCCCCCCGCCGCGTCGAGCCGCGCGACCGCCGTCGCCCGGTCGAGCCCGAGCTGCTGCATCACGATCGCGATCTTCACCCGCCCGTCGGCGGCGTCGAGCGCCTGCCGCGCCGCGTCACGCCCGAGGCCGCAGGTCACCATCAACAGGCGCTCCGCGCGGTCGCGCAGCTTCGCGTTCGTCGCCTGCAGGTCGACCATCAGGTTGCCGTACGTCTTCCCCACGCGGATCATCGCGCCCGTCGTGAGCATGTTGAGCACCATCTTGGTCGCGGTGCCGGCCTTGAGCCGCGTGGAGCCCGTCACCACCTCCGGCCCCGTGATGGGCAGGATGAGCACGTCGACCGTCGCGGCGAACTCCGGCGGCGGCGGCGAGCAGGCGACGAGGACCGCCTGCGCCCCGAC